>JBDSNK010000005.1:0-5335 GCA_039915385.1 Dokdonella sp. | reverse complement strand
GCGTTCGAGGTGATGCGGCCGGCCGGGATCGCGCCGCGGCGCAACGCCCACAGGAAACGGTCGTACCAGTAGCTGCGCTTCTCGGCGGTTTCTTCAACCTCGGACAGCGCGCGAGCGACGCGTTGGTAGGTGTGATCGATGCTGGCGTCGACAGGTTCGCCATTCTTCGACTTCAGTCGGTATTTCTTGTCCCAGATGTCGTGGGACGCAGGCTGCAGGGGAATTTCCACCGCGCCGCGCGCGAGCTGTTCCAGGCGCACCGTGCTCATTCTGTTGTTCTCTCCCGTATACGGCCAGGTCAGGGCCCGGTCTGGTTGTTCTTGATCTGCTTGTCGCCATGATTGCCGGCAATGCCGGCGTGCCCGGGTCGTCCATTTCCCGGTGTTGTCTGGTATCCGCCTGTTGCCCCGTGCGGCGCCACGCCACCCAATCCATGGGCTTTGTGGGTCTGTGTTACCACAAGATATAGTGGCGCCGGGCCGCAAAACTACGCCGGGTGTCCTTGGATGTAAAGCGTAATTTGGTCTCGCGGCGACTCATTCGCGCATGAGCCTGAACGGATCACTGATATCGGCGCGAAAAAGCGCAAAAAGCAGGAAACCTGAACGCGTTTGCGCGGTCTGAACGAAGCACTGATGCTTGCTCCCGAATCGCCAAGGAAGCCTTCCATGCCGAACATCCGCCATCCCCGTGCCGTAACCCTGTTCCGACTTGCCCTGAGCGCCGCCGTCGTTGGCGCCGTCGCTCTCGCCGCCGTGCATGCGGCGCTGCCGCCTGCGATCGACGGCCAGGCACTGCCGTCGCTGGCGCCGATGCTGGAACAGGTCACACCCGCGGTCGTCAACATTGCTTCGAAGACGCACGTCGCCGTGCGCAATCCCTACTTCGAGGATCCGGTGTTCCGCCGTTTCTTCGGCATCCCGAACAACTCGCCGCGCGAACGCGTGCAGCAGTCGCTCGGCTCGGGCGTGATCGTCGATGCCGGCAAAGGCTACGTGCTGACCAACAACCACGTGGTCGAGGGCGCCGACGACATTTCAGTCACTACCGCGGACGGCAGCACGGTGAAGGCGAAGGTACTTGGCACCGATCCGGATACGGATCTCGCTGTGCTGCAGATTCCCGCCGGCAAGCTCACCGCATTGAACATCGCCGATTCGGCCAAGCTGCGTGTTGGCGATTTCGTGGTCGCAATCGGCGAGCCGTTCGGACTCGGCCAGACGGTGACGTCGGGCATCGTCTCCGCGCTCGGTCGTTCGGGCTTGCGCGGTTCGGGCTACCAGAACTTCATCCAGACCGATGCGTCGATCAATCCCGGCAATTCCGGCGGACCGCTGGTCAACCTGCGCGGCGAACTGGTCGGTATCAACTCGATGATCTATTCGCCCTCGGGCGGCAATGTCGGCATCGGCTTTGCGATTCCGTCGAACCTCGCCGTCGACGTGATGCGCCAGCTCATCGCGACGGGCGAGGTCAAGCGTGGCGTGCTCGGTGTCGAAGCGCAGGACGTCACCGCGGAAATCGCCGGCATGCTCGGCCTCGGCGACAAGCACGGCGCGGTGGTCACGCGCGTGCGCGCAAGCTCGCCCGCGGAAACCGCCGGGGTCAAGCCTGGCGACGTGATCGTTTCGCTGAACGGCAAGACGATTGCGGGCGAACAGGACTTGCACAACATCGAAGGCCTGACCGCGCCGGGTGCGGCAGTCGTCGTCGGCCTGCTGCGCGACGGCAATGCGCTGACCATCAACACCGCGCTCAAGGCGAGCGAGATGAGCATCGTCAAGGGCGAAACGCTGGATGCGCGCCTCGCCGGCATCCAGTTCAGCGACGTCGGCGACGGCGCGCGTCGCCAAGGCATTGGCGGCGTCAGTGTGTCGCGCATTGCCGAGACCAGCGCCGCCTACGTGAACGGCTTGCGCAGTGGCGACGTCGTCGTCGCGGTAAACCGGCGGGACTTGAGCGGCACCAGCGATTTCTCGAAGCTGGTCGCCGTTCATCCGCGCCAGCTCCTGCTGACCCTGCTGCGCGGCCAGGAGGCGTACTACCTGCTGCTGCAATAAGCGGCAAAGCGGTGCGGTTTTTCAGGGGTCTCGTGCACAACGGGAGCGGCGCGTGCGTGCTAATGTGCGCGCCTCCGTTTTCTGCCGTGAATCCCGAATCATGCTGCTACGTGGCTTTCCGATATTGCTTGCCTTGGCGCTCTCCTTCGCGTCCCTTGCCACGCCTGCGACGGCAGCGCCGCCCGACGAGCTGATCTGGCGCGGTGACCACGCGAGCGGTCGTGCGCTGATGGACGACCTGTCCAAGCAGTACGCGAAGGAGAAGAAGGGCAAGATCACCTTGCAGCCGTTCAGCACGCTGTCGGGTCTGGACGCGGTGATGAACGGTAGCGCCGATATAGCCGGCAGCGCGCGCGGCAAGTACGCACGTCGCAGCGAGGAAGCGAACATCGATTTCGTGCCGGCAGCGCTCGATGCAGCAGTGATGATCACGCACCCGCGCAACCCGGTGAACAATCTCACGCTGCAGCAGATCCACGAGATCTACTACGGCCACATCACGAACTGGAAGGAACTGGGCGGCAGCGACTTGGCGATCAACCTGTACGCGATTGCCGCGCCGCTGGATGGCGTCGAGTTCAGCTTGCGCGAACTGGTGTTCCGCAACGGCGACCAGCGCGTCGCCGCGCCACGCCTATACCTCAATACGACCAAGCTGGAAGAGGCGGTCGCACTCGACCCGGCGGGCATCGGATTGTCGACGCTTGCGGGCGTCGCCAGCAACAAGGGCATCAAGATGCTCAGCGTCGAAGGGGTGCCCGCCTCGACCACCACCGTGGCCGATGCGAGCTATCCGCTGTTCATCACGATGTACGTGGCCAAGCGCAATGACACGCCCAAGCACGAGGCGATCGAGCGTTTCATCGCGTTCCTCGACACGCCCGCGGCGAAGGACATCCTGCGTCGCCACCAGCTGATTCCGTACGCGGACGCGGGCACGGCAATCGCTCACAACGCCGAGCGCATGGCATTTATTGATGCGCATGTCGGCCGCGATGCCGCGGCGACTGCAGCGGCGACGATGGCCGCATCGGCATCGACGCCGGTTTCGGCGCCACGTGCGGTGCTGGCGGCCAAATCCGCAATCGCTCCGACCGCGGACTCGACCCTCGCCGCGCGCGAAAACCTTGCGCGCGCGGAGAAAGCCAAGGCGGCGAAGAAGGAAGCTGCCGCTGCACCGAAGCCGGCAGCCGTTGCCGTTACGTCGAAGCCAGCGGTCGTCAAAGCGCCCGCGGTCGCCAAGGCCGCACCGGCCAAGCCGGCCGCAAAGCCTGTGGCGAAGAAGAAGGCCGTCGCGAAGGTCGATGCACCGGCCAAGCCGGCCGCACCGAAGCCGGCCACATTCGGCAACGTCAGCGGCGGTACCAACGGTCACTGAGCGACCTCGGCGCACGCCATGCGCATCCTCGCAATCTCACTGGACCTGGACGACACGCTGTGGCCGGTGGAGCCTGCGATCGTCGCCGCCGAACGCGAACTCGACGACTGGCTGAAGCAGCATCACGCGCCCGTTGCTGCGGCGTGGCCGATCAAGGCGATGCGCGAACTGCGTGACCAGGTGTCGGCCGAACATCCGCACCTGGCGCACGACTTCACCGCGCAGCGACTGATCACACTGGAACGCGCCTTCGCCGCATGCCAGATCGGCAACGAGCACGTCGACGCCGCGTTCGAGGTGTACTACGCCGCACGCAACCGGGTCGAGTGCTATGCCGATGCACTGCCCGCGCTGGCCGCGCTGGCCGCGCGCATGCCGCTGGTGAGCATTTCCAACGGCAACGCCGACCTCGAACGCATCGGCCTGCGCCAGCATTTCGTGCATTGCATCTCGGCGCGCGAATTTGGTGTCGCCAAACCCGACGTTGCAATCTTTCACGATGCCTGCGTGCGTCTGGGCATTGCACCTGAAAACGTACTGCATGTCGGCGATGACCCCTTGCTCGACGTGATCGGTGCGCGCGCGGCGGGATTGCGTACCGCGTGGTTGAACCGTACCGGCGCTACGTGGTCCGATCCTGTTGCGCCCGATCTGCATATCCGCGATCTCGCCGAGCTCGCGCGCTGGATCGAGCAGAAAGCAGCGGCGGGCAGCGGATCGCTCCATCGGGCTTGAGCGGCGCAGCAATCCTGGCGCAGCGTTGCAAGCGCGTTTCGCTACGCCGCCAGCTGCGTGCATTGCGCTTCGTACTGCTGGTCGCGCGCGTTGCGCATGCCTGATACTTCGCCGTTCGATGTTTGTTCGTGAACGTGGTTGACGAGGATTTTCGATGGACGCATGGACTACCGCCACCGACGCTGTTGGCGCGACACCGCTGATTGCACTCGATCGCGAGAATTTCAGTGAGGTCGTCGACCGTTTCGGTGTCGAGGCGAAACGCTGGTGCGCTGCGAACGGGTTTGCCGGCGAAGCAGGGCGCGTTCTCGGGCTGCCCGGCACCGACGGCGCGGTGTGCGCGATCCTCGCCGGTTGCGATCGGCGCGATGCGCTGTTCGGCCTTGCTTCGCTGCCGCTGCGCTTGCCCGAGGGCCGTTACGCGCTGGATGCGCGCGGGCTCGCGCTGGACATCGCCGATGTCGCGCTCGGCTGGGTGCTTGGCGGCTATCAGTTCACGCGATACAAGAAGGCCACGCGCGCACCGGCGCAGCTGGCCATCGACGCGGCGACCGCGCAGCGCGTTGCACCGTTCGCCGAAGCGATCCTTCAGGTGCGCGATCTCATCAACACGCCGACCGAGGACATGGGTCCGGCTGAACTTGCAGGGGCGGTGCGTGCGCTCGGCGAGCGTCATGGCGCGAACATCCGCGAATGGGTTGGCGATGAACTGCTCGCGGCGAATTTTCCGACCATCCACGCGGTCGGTCGCGCCAGCCATCGTGCGCCGCGACTGGTCGAACTCACGCACGGGCCGGCCGACGCGCCGCACCTTGTGCTGGTCGGCAAGGGTGTCTGCTTCGACACCGGTGGCCTCAACTTCAAAACCGGCGACGGCATGCGCTGGATGAAAAAGGACATGGGTGGCGCCGCGCACGCGATCGGCCTCGCCAGTCTCGTGCTCGATGCCAAGTTGCCAGTGCGATTGACGCTGCTGATCCCGGCGGTCGAGAACGCGATTGCGGGCAACGCATTTCGTCCCGGCGAAGTGATCGTCACGCGCTCGGGTCTCACGGTCGAGATCGACAACACGGATGCCGAAGGCCGCCTCGTGCTGTGCGATGCGCTCAGCTTTGCGTCCGAGCAGAAGCCCGACCTGATCCTCGACTTCGCGACGCTGACC
>JBDSNK010000348.1:0-16056 GCA_039915385.1 Dokdonella sp. | reverse complement strand
TCGCTTGAGCGTCCTGTAACTGATGGCGGCGTGAGCCGCCTGTTCCGCAGCCGGCATTCTCCTCTCCCTTGTCGATGCTGGCTGGGGCGGCGACTTGATACCCCCTGAAGTCGTCGCCCACCTCTTTCTCGACGACCCGGCCCACGCGGCCGGGTCGTCCTCCCAACCCGGAGATTCCCGATGACCCTCGATGACATCAAGGGCGTGTTGCCCGACTACGCCAAGGATTTGCGCCTCAATCTCGATTCGGTGCTGAGCGAATCCGGTGCCGCCGGCCTCAACCCGAAGCAGATCGCAATCATCGCGATCGCCAGCGCGATCGCCGCGCGCCACGAACCGCTGACGCAGGCGATCGTCGCCAAGTTCAGCGCGACGCTCAGCGAAGCCGAAGCGAATGCCGCGCGCGCGGCCGCCGCGATCATGGCAATGAACAACATCTACTACCGCTTCACGCACCTCGTCGGCAGTGAAGAGTACGCCGCGATGCGCGCCGGCCTGCGCATGAACGTGATGGCCAACCCCGGCTGCGAGAAGATCGATTTCGAACTCGCCTCGCTCGCGGTCTCGGCGATCAACGGCTGCGGCATGTGCATGGAGTCGCATGAGAAGACCCTGCGCAAGCACAGCGTTGCGGCCGCGGCGATGCAGAGTGCGGCGCGCATTGCTGCAGTGATGCATGCGGTGGCGGTGACGGCGGAGCAGGCGGGCGCGGCTGCCGTACAGGCGTGAGGACAAAACAGCTGAGTCAGAATTCACCGCGAGTGAGCGACTGGCTCACGCGCGAGCGGGATGGCAAACGTTGTGGATACCGCGGCCGGTCATGCCCGTAAAGAGCGTGAGCGCCCAGTAGGAATGCATGCCCGAAAAGTTAGGGACGATTGGCAACGACAGCGGAGCATGTAGCGTAACCCACGCCAAACAGGCCGCCCCCGATAACGGCCCACATTGGAAGCGCAATCGCGTCGGATCGAGCGACGACGAAACCGCCGAGCAGCCACCCAGCGATGTTGTATGACAAAAACACGAGAGCAAGCACGCGGGTGGAGCGATGCTTCACCGCGACGAGTGCGACGAATGAGACAAGCACCCAAAGCAGTTCAACGCCGGAAAATACAAGCGAGAGACCTGTAAGTGCTCCGTCATTGGCGTAAAGAACACCAGCATCGACAATTTCGATCAGACCAATTGCCGAGCTGAGCACGAGATAGGTTCGCATCGACCTTATCCATAGATAGACCCCACCTGCGGGGTGTTGCACATGAGCGTTCCGCAAGCGGCTCGCGCGGTCAGGCAAAACTCCTGCAAACGATCATGCATTTCGCCGCCGACCTCTGTCTGCAGCGACCAGCAGACTTCAGCTTTCGCGTCGACTCAAATCGTGTACGGCATCGACCAGCACGGCAACGTGGTCTGGATTGATATCCGGCGTGATGCCATGCCCGAGATTGAAGATGTGGCCGGGGTGTGGGCCGAAACTGTCGAGTACCTTGCGCGCTTCGCTGCGGATCGCGTCGGGTGATGCGGCGAGGATCGAGGGGTCGAGGTTGCCTTGCAGCGCGACGCGGTGGCCGACGCGTGTGCGTGCGTCGCCGATGTCGATGGTCCAGTCGACGCCGAGTGCATCGCAGCCGCTGTCGGCGAGTGCTTCGAGGTGGCCGTTCGCGCCTTTGGAGAACAATGTGAGCGGCACCTTGCTTGCGATCGGATCGGTTTTCACGCGAGTAACGATCTGGGCGAGATAGCGCTGCGAGAATTCTCGGAACTGCGGTGGTGCGAGCAATCCGCCCCAGGTGTCGAACACCATCAGCGCCTGCGCGCCCGCAGCGGCTTGCGCGGTGAGATAGCTTGCGACCGATTGGGCCAGCGTATCGAGCAGGTGGTGCATCGTCGCCGGGTCATCGAGCGCGAGCACTTTGGCGCGAGAGAAATTCGACGAGCCTTCGCCTTCGATCATGTAGCACGCGAGCGTCCACGGGCTGCCGGAAAAACCAATCAGCGGCACGCGGTCGTTGAGTTCGCGACGGATCAGGCGCACTGCATCCATCACGTAGCGCAGGTCGGTTTCCGGATCGGGCACGCCAAGCTTTTCAATGTCGGCCTTGCTGCGCAGAGGGTGGCGCAGCTTCGGACCTTCGCCATCGACGAAGTGCAGGCCCAGGCCCATCGCATCCGGAATCGTGAGGATGTCGGAAAACAGGATCGCCGCATCCAGTGCGAAGCGCGCCAACGGTTGCAGGGTGACTTCGCACGCAAGCTCGGGTGTCTGCGCGAGCGCGAGGAAACTGCCGGCGCGTGCGCGCGTGGCGCGGTACTCGGGCAGGTAGCGGCCGGCCTGACGCATGATCCAGATCGGCGTCATGTCGACGGGTTCGCGGCGCAGCGCGCGCAGGAAGCGATGGTCGTTGGCAGGTGTGGACATAGTGGGCGATGCAAAAAGAAAGAATGTGGGAGGTCGAGGTCCGGGGATCGCGGCGTGGGCTGGCTCGCGCTCCCGTCGTCGTCTTTTGCGCGTTCGCGCAATGGCGCCGACGAAAATTCGTATTGACTTACCCGCTACCCGGCCCATCGAATCCCTGGCTGAACATCACCTGGAAGCCGCGCTTGAGTTGAGCATCGCGCGCGTGCTCAAACGCGCGCAGTGCGGCGTCGCGTTCCAGGTAGATGTCGCGCTTGCTGCTGGCGCGGCTACCTTGCTGACCCCATTCACGAAACAGCGTCCAGCCGCCCAGCAGATCCTGCTGCAGGACGATCTGGTAGTAGCGCGGAGCGTCGCTGCCGGCGGGACGGGTTTGCATGAAGAGGCGCATATGAACGCGGGATTGTAGCGTTGCGCTGCGACCGGGCGATAGCGATCGTCGAATTTGCCTCGCCACTGAAGTCGGTAGGGTGCCGCCGACCCAATCCGGCACCCGGTGCGCGTCCACAAAATGGATTGCCGCAGTGTTGCCATGAGCTTGATCCGTTAAGCTAGCCGGCACATCTATACCCCGGGGAGGGGCTATGACCGCATCGCGGAAGAGGGAAGCAGCGCTGGTGGCTGCCATGTTGGGCATCGCTGGATCGTTGACGGGTGCGGGCACGGCAGTGGCGCAGGAGTCCACGCCGGCGACTGGCGACCAGACGACCCAACTCGAAGGCATCACGGTGCTCGGTTCGCGTCGCTACGATCGCGGATCGGACACGGATACGCCGGTACCGGTCGACGTGTTGCCGATGACCAAGGCAGCCGAGCAGGGCGCATCCTTCGATCTCGCGCAGACCTTGCAGTACACGGCGCCTTCGTTTACCTCGGGCCGCCAGACCGGCGCTGACAATGCCGACTCGGTCGATTCGGCTGCGTTGCGCGGCCTCGGTTCCGACCAGACACTGGTGCTGATCAACGGTAAACGTCTGCACTCGACCTCTCTGGTCAACCTGTTCGGTGCGCGCAACCGCGGCAATACCGGCACCGACCTCAACACGATTCCTCTTCTCGCGATCGATCATGTCGAGATCCTGCGGGATGGCGCCGCAGCCCAGTACGGTTCCGACGCGATCGCCGGCGTGATGAACATTGCGCTCAAGCGCCGCAAGGGCTGCGAAGGCGTCGTCGGCTACGGCCAGTATTCGCGCGGCGACGGCGAGAACTGGCTCGCCTCGGGTTACTGCGGTTTCGCTGCAGGTAACGACGGCGTCATCGCGCTGACCGGTGAGTATCTCGACCGCGGCCGTTCCGACCGCTCCGATCCAGGCGATCCGCGCACGATCGGCGACACCGCCGTCAAGAACGGTACCTTCTATCTCAACGGCGACTTGCCGTTCGGCGATGGCGCGCATTTCTATTTCGATGGCGGCATCCAGAATCGCGATGCATCATCGGCCGCGTTCGCGCGTGGCGGCATTGGTTCTGACGATATTCCGTCGCGCAATTCCGCGGCGATGTATCCGGACGGCTTCGTGCCGTTCATCGACCCCTACGTGCAGGATCGCCATGGCACGGCCGGTGTGTGGTGGACATGGGACGGCTGGCGCGTCGACGCGTCGCAGACGCTCGGCTACAACAAGCTGATCGACACGATCCGGCATACGCTGAATGCGTCGATCGCCAATCTGGATCTGACCAATGGCGGCGCCGGAATCAGTCCAAACGAATTCAACGCGGGTGGTTTTTCGTTCACGCAGGCGACGACAAACCTCGACTTCTCGCGCTTCTTCGACGACTGGCTGCACGGCACCAACGTTGCGTTCGGTAGTGAATTCCGCCACGAGAACTACCAGATCTTCGCGGGCGAACCCGGTTCGTACAATGACGTCGACGGGCCAGACGGCGGCAACGCGGGCAGTCAGGGTTTTCCCGGTTTCCAGCCCGGCGACGCAACCGACAAGAGCCGCAGCAGCTGGGCCGGCTATGTCGACGTGGAGACGAACTGGACCGATCGCTTCATGACCGATCAGGCTGTGCGCTTCGAGCACTACAGCGACTTCGGTTCGACCGCGATCGGCAAGCTTGCCGGGGCGTTCCGCGTGACCGACCGGTTCCTGCTGCGCGGCTCGGTCAGCAGCGGGTTCCGTGCGCCGTCATTGCAGCAGCGCTACTTCTCTTCGACCTTCACCGATTTCGTCAGTGGTGTGCCGGTCGATGTGGTGCTTGCGCCGAATGGGGGTGCTCTTGCGCGTGCCGCCGGTATTCCGGATTTGAAGGAAGAGAAATCAACCAGCGGCACGCTCGGCTTCACCTGGAAACCGTTTGAAGACACCTCGGTGACACTGGATGCGTACCGCATCAACATCAAAGACCGCATCGTGCTCAGCGGACGCTTCGAGAGCGACGATCCGGATATCGGCGCCATCCTGCAGGCACTCAACGTCGGCGAGGCACAGTTCTTCGTGAACTCGGTCGACACGCGCACGCAAGGCATCGACCTTACCGTCAGCCATGGCATGGATCTGGGCAGCGGTCGCCTGCAGACCTTTGTCGCGTTTAACCATGGCACCACCAAGGTTGAGAGGGTGCACACGCCCGCGTCGCTGATTGGTCGCGAGGATTCGCTGCTGGGTGAACGTGATCGTTTGTTCATCGAGGAAGGCGCGCCGCGCTCGAAGGCGACAGTGGGCTTCGACTATACGGTCGGCAGCTGGGATGCCGATTTGAAGCTCATCTACTTCGGTCCGATGACGCTCGGTACGTTCTCTGGTCCGCCGGTGCCGAACCAGCGCTACGGCAGCGCGACCTCGGCCGATGTCAGCGTGACCTACAGTTTCAGCGACGACACCAAGCTCACGGTCGGCGGTCAGAACATCCTCGACAAGTTCCCGAGCGGCCAGGACGCCAACGAAACCGACAATGGATTCCGCTACGAAGCGGTCCAGTTCGGCCTCAACGGCGCGGCCTGGTTCGTCCGCCTGGCGCACAAGTTCTGAGCGCCAGGGATGGCGTGAATGCCGGAAACGCAGGAGCAGTTTCCGGCTGAGCGCCAGGGATGGCGTGAATGCCGGTCCGCTGGTGTTCCAGACGCCAGCCAACACTTCCCACGTCCCTGTGGGCTCCTTCTCCAGCCGAGCGGGCATCGCTTTTCTCTCTCTTCCCTCCGAGAGGGAATTGCCCGCCTCCCTCTCCATTCGAGCGGCCATCGCTGGCTTCTCTTTCACGTCGAGAGTGCATCGCTTGTCTCTCTTTCCAGTCGAGAGGGCGTTGCTTGTCTCCCTCTCCCCGCCGGGGAGAGGGTCGGGGTGAGGGGAAGTCAGCTCCGCAGCATCAGCCTCAGTGTCCGACCGACGGCAGTGCATCGACGCACCGCTTGAGCAACAGGTTCGGACCATCGTTCTGTGGCGCACACGTCACGCCGTCCATGATGTGGCCGCCTTGGGACGCTGTCAGGTTGCAGCTCATCTTGGTCGCGCGCAGGCTGTAGTTCTCGATCAGCTTCGCGGCTTCCGCATCGGCAAGGCGCTTCTGCTCCGGCGTCATCGCGTTGTCCATCTTGTCGACGATTCCCTGGTAGCCGCGCATGCGTACTTCTGCCGCGACCTTGAGCCACGCGTAGCCGGTCAGGTCGTCGCGTGCCACGCCCTGGCCCATCAGATACATGCGGCCGACTGCCGATTGACTCTCCTTGTCGCCAGCGCACGCCGTGCGCTGGAAGGTGGTGAACGCCTCGTCGTACTGCTTCATTTCGTAGGCGTGCTTGGCCTTGAGCAGCATTGCGCGGAAGTCCGCGGGTAGCACGCGATCGAAATTCTCATAGAGGTTTCCGGCCGTGGCGGGCCCGGTCAGACTGAGTCCCAGCGCGAAGGCGAGGCCGATGTTCCTGAAGTTCATTGTGAGTCCTTGTTGAGGCCGGTGATACGGTAATCAGCGTCGATCGGGGCAGGTGACGGCTGGCACGTGTGCGAGCCTGCACCCAACGGTCAGTTTCAAGGGTAGGCGTTTGCGTGACCCTCGCCTTGTGCCGAAAGTCTGAGAGCGGTTCGATGGCAAAGGTTCCTGCGGCTAGCTGGCCTGCGGCCCCTATGCTTGCTGCGCGTCGAGCTTGCGCCCTGCGGCAACCAGCGCAGCCAGTACTCGGTCGGCATCGTTCTGGCTTGTGCGCCAGTTGCTGAAGGCGGCGCGCAAGCCCCAAACGCCCGCATGCACGGTCGGCGTGATGAACGCTTCCCCGCTGTCGCGCACTGCTCGCACCAGCGCCTGCACGCGGGCCTCGCTCGGATTCTCGGCGAGGGTGAAGCAGACGACATTCATGCGCACCGGGGCAAGCAGGCGGAAATCCGTTGAATACGCGATGCCTGCAGCCAGGCGGCGTGCGAGTGCGTTGCAACGCTCGACAATGTCGCGATGGCCATCGCGTCCGTACGCTGTGAGTGCGAACCAGGTAGCCAACGCACGCAGCCGGCGCGAATTTTCCGGCGTCAGGTGCACGAAGTCCGGCTGCTCGCCGGGCAGACCCAGGTAGGCCGCCGCATTCTGGAACACGCGCACCTGCAAGTCGCGACGACGCGAGAACTGCACGGCGCTGTCATACGGTACGTTGAGCCATTTGTGCAGGTCGATGCAGATCGAATCCGCGGCAGAAAGCGCGTGCACCAGCGGAGCCGTTTCATTCGACAAGGCCGCAAATGCGCCAAACGCCGCGTCGACGTGCAGCCAGAATGGATAGCGTTCGCGCAGTGCGGCGATCGCGCCAAGGTCGTCGAAGTCGACCGTGTTTACTGTCCCCGCATTTGCGACCACGATCGCGGCGTGTCCATCCAGCGCTGCGAGTGCCTGCTCGAGCGCGACCAGATCGATCGCTTCGCGTTGCGGCATGCACGCCAGCTTGCGCACAGCGGTGCGGCCCATGCCGAGCATCGATACTGCCTTGTAGATGCTTGAATGAGGCGCACCCGAGAGCACATGCACCGGGCCAAGCGCCGCGACACCGGCATCCGCCACCGAAATGCCGCTGCGCTTGCCGAGCCATTCGCGCGCGATTGCAAGGCCTACGAAATTGGACATCGTGGCGCCGCTGACGAAGCTTCCTTCATGCGCGCTGTCGATGCCGAACAGGTTACGCAACCAGGTCAGCGTTTCGCGTTCCAGGTCCGCTGCAGACGAATCGATACCGGCAGTCGGATTCTGGTCGAACGTACTCGTGAGCCAGTCGCCGGCAAGCGAGGCGGGCGTCGCGCCGCCGGTGACAAAACCGAGATAGCGCGGCCCCGCGCTGCCGGAAAATCCGGGCGCCCAGCGTTGCTCGAATTGGGCAAGTGCGCCGCGAAGGCCTGCGCCGTTTTCCGCCAGCGCCGCTAACGCAACCGGCTTCGGCGCTTGTGCGACGAAACGCTCGTTGAGGCCAGCAAGTACCTGCAGCGCGCGCTCCTGCACATCGCGCAGAAGTTCGGGCAAGTTGGCGAGATCGTCAGCGAGTCGCGGATGCATGGCTTGTTGAATTCTCGGGCAGATCGACTCACACATGCCGACGCCACGCCGAAAACCAAGCCCGGCGCACTGCGTGTGGAATGCGCGCGGACTATTGGCGGCGCAGCGCCATCATGATTGCCCGCGTATCCACATTCGCTACGATCTCGGCATGGCCAACGCCTCGCCAGAGAATCAGGCGCAAGCTGTCGCCGACATTCTTCTTGTCCAGGCGCATCAGGTCGAGCAGACGGGCCGGATCACTGGGCGGCAGCGTCACCGGCAAAGCGAGCGCGGCCAGCAAATCGGCGAGGCGTTCGGCGTCCTCGCGCGGCGCGCGGTCGAGATCAGCGGAAAGCTGCGCCGCGAGCACCATGCCGATCGCGATGGCTTCGCCATGCAGCAGGGTGCCGTAGCCGCTCGCGGTTTCGAGCGCGTGTCCGAACGTGTGGCCAAAGTTGAGCAGAGCGCGTTCGCCACGTTCGTGTTCGTCGCGCACGACGACGCCGGCTTTGTGCCGGCAACTGGTCGCGATTGCTTCAACCAGAGACTCACTGTCACGCGCATTCAGCGCGGAGGTGTTTCGTTCCAGCCATTCGAAGAAGGCGACATCGCCGATCGCGCCATACTTGACGACCTCGGCCAGACCGGAGCGGTATTCGCGATCGGGCAAAGTCGCGAGCGTTGACGTGTCGGCGACAACGGCGCGCGGCTGATGAAAAGCACCGACGAGGTTCTTGCCTACGGGCAGGTTCACACCCGTCTTGCCACCAACCGACGAGTCGACCATCGCCAGCAGCGTCGTTGGCATCTGCACGAAATCGATACCGCGCATCCAGCAGGCGGCGGCGAAACCGGCGAGGTCACCAATCACACCGCCGCCGAGTGCGAGGATGGTCGCATTGCGAGTCGCGCCGAGCGCTGCGAGCGCGTCGAACACGGCAGCGCTGGTCTCAAGTGTCTTGTGTGCTTCGCCGTCGGGCAGGACCAGGCTCGCGTAGGCGAATCCATGCAGACCCGCACGCACGCGTTCGAGATACAGCGGTGCGATCACCGTATTGGTGACGATGAGCACATGGCGACCGCGGATCGCGGCGCGCCAGCGATCGGCGTCGCCGAGCAGGCCGGCGCCAATCCAGATCGGGTAGCTGCGTTCCGCGAGGTCGACGTCAACCGTGGTCGCGCTCATGCGGCGACGTTCGCATTGCCGCGCTGCCAGCGTGCTTCGAGCAGGTCGAGCAGGTCATGTGCAACATGCATGCTGTTGCCGACGCCATACGAGCGCATGTGCAGGTCGGCGATTTCCGCATACAGCGGATTGCGATCACGCGCCAGTTGTTCGAGGCGCGCGCGTCGGTCGGGTGCATGCAGCAGCGGGCGCTGGCGGTCGCGCGCCAGGCGCGCAAGCTGCGCGTCAATGGCAGCGTCGAGCCAGATCACGAAGCCGTGCTCGCGCAAGCTGCGCCGATTGCCGGGATCGAGGACCGCACCGCCGCCGGTGGCGAGCACCAGCCCACTGCGTGCGGCGAGTTCGGCCAGCATGGCCGCTTCGCGCCGGCGGAATCCGGCTTCGCCCTCGAGTTCGAATACCAGGTTGACGCTGGCGCCGGTGTGCAGTTCGATTTCATGGTCGAGATCAAAGAACGGCATCCGGAAAAGTTCGGCGATCTGGCGTCCGACGGTCGTCTTGCCGGCGCCCATCGGGCCGATAAAGAAGAGATTGGGCGCGGGGTTCATGGTGCGATGCTAGCAAAGCCGGGGCCGTGGGCGGAGGGCGGCAACGCGGAGACGCACAAAACGCAGTCGTCGACTGAGCTTCGTGTGCGAGAATGAGGTCTCGATTGCCGCCGGTCGTGCAGCCGCCGTCAATGCGAAGCGACTCCCGCGCATCCGCCTCGCGGCCCTCAACCCCCAACAGCCGCCAGCACCCATGTTGCGTTTCATGTCGTTGTTCCTGATCCTGCTCGCCGCGCTGTTCGTCGCCGAGCTGCTGCAACCGGTGGAGCAATTCGTGATCCTGCCTTTCACTGCTGCGATCGCGAAGGTCTGCGTGTTTCTCGTCAGTGCGTTCGATCCACATGCGATCGCTTACGGCAAGATCCTGCAGAGCACGAGCGGCAACTTCGCAATATCGATCGAGCGCGGCTGCAATGGTGTCGAGGCGGTGATCATCCTGGTCTCCGCAATGCTCGCGTTCCCTGCGCCGTGGAAGCACAAGCTGGTCGGCATCGGCCTCGGTTTCGTTGCGATCCAGCTACTCAACCTGGTGCGCATCATCAGCCTGTTCTACCTCGGTCAGTGGAACCGGATGTGGTTCGACTGGTTCCATCTGTATCTGTGGCAGGCACTGATCGTGCTCGACGCCCTGGTCGTGTTCCTGATCTGGTTGCGCTATCTACCCTACGACGCGCAAGGCGACGTACAGCCGGCGTCGGCCTGATTCGTCGAATTTTGTCTTCATCGTTGATGCGGCACTGCCGCGATGACCGTCTGGCTGGCTCCGCGGCGCGTTGCGTGTCCGTTCCTGAAATTTTGATTTATAGTGCGGACGCAATCCCAATGGAGCATCCGCCATGTCGATCGCCAAGGTCATCGAGCTGAGCAGTTCGTCCCCCAAGGGTATCGAGGACGCCGTGCAGTCGGGCCTGACGAAGGTTTCGCAGACCGTCAAGAACATCAAGGGCGCTTGGGTCAACGACATCAAGGTGTCGACCGGCGCGGACGGAACGATCACCGAGTGGCGGGTCAACATGCGTATCAATTTCATCGTTGACTGAACGCGGCTGGCCGCAAAGTTCGGCTACTTCGCCACCCACCCATCGAGCCATCATGATCAAATCCGGTCTGCTTGTCGGTCTGTTGGAAGATGACCCGGATATGGCAGCGCTGGTTGGTCAATGGCTGGAAGAGGCCGGCTACACGGTGCGTCTGTTCCGCAATGCGAACGAGTACCGGCGTCGTCAGGGATCGGAGGCGATCGACCTGCTCCTGCTCGACTGGATGCTGCCCGATACCAGCGGCATCGAGGTCATGGAGGCGATCCGCTCGTCGGCCAACAATCGCCTGCCCGTCATCTTCCTCACCGCACGTGATGCCGAGGATGACCTCGTGCGTGGCTTCAGCAGCGGCGCCGACGACTACGTGGTCAAGCCGCCAAAGCGGCGCGAACTTCTGGCGCGCGTGCAGGCGCTGTTGCGGCGGCACGGCAGTGAGGGCGACGGTGGCGAGACGATCGAACTGGCGCCGTATTCGGTCGATCCGGAACGGCGGCGCATCAGCATCAAGGGCCAGGAAGTCGAGCTGACCCAGCGCGAGTTCGATCTGGCCAGTTTCCTGTTCCGCCGCCACGGCCGCATCATCAGCCGTGATGCGTTGCTTGAAAACGTCTGGAATCTCAGCGCCGCGGTGTCGACGCGCACGGTCGATACGCACGTCAGCCGCCTGCGCAAGAAGCTCGAACTCAATGGTGAACAGGGCTGGCGCCTGGCCGCGATCTATCAGCATGGCTACCGGCTGGAACGTATTTAGTACCGCCGTCGTTCGTCTTCCGCCAGCTGCCATGCGTGCACGCACCATGAAAGGTGCAGAATCAGCTGACTCGGGTCGAAAGACGCCAGGGATACTCTGATCAGGGGACCGCAAGTGGCGACCGCAGCGAAATCACTCCCACGCAAGAAGAAAGCCGACCCGCGCAAACGCGTCCCGAACACCGAGCGCCGTGTCGCGCCGTTGCGCAAGAAGACCAGGAGCAAGCCCATGGCAGACCCGAAGAAGCCCGCCGCCGACGGCGGTGCCGACCGCAATGTCGACCAGATCCGCGACATCCTGTTCGGTGGTCAGATGCGCGACTACGAACGTCGCTTCCAGGAGCTGAACCAGCGCCTCGAAGCCGATCTCACGCGCCTGCGCGACACGCAGGAAAAGCGCCTCGCGCAGATCGACAAGCGCATCGACGATCAGCTCGAAAAGCTCAACAAGCTCGTGCGCCAGGAAATGCAGGATCGCAACAGTGCGGTCGACGACCTCGAGTCGCGCTTGCAGCAGGCGGCGCGCACGGCGCGCGGTGAAATCAACAAGGCACTGGAAGGCCTCGGCCACGAGCTTGCGACAAGCGACGAACGCCTGCGCGGCGCACTCGCCGATCTGCATGCGACGACCAGTGCACGTGCCGGCGACACCGAATCCGCACTCTCGCGGACCGGTGCCGAACTGCGCGCCGACAAGGTGGGCCGCGATGATCTCGCCGCCCTGCTGAGCGAGTTCGCGTTGCGGCTCAAGGGTGAGTTCGACTTGCCGATGCCGAAGTAGGCGGAGGCAGGCCGGAGCACGCCGACGTGAATTCGCCCGAGCTTGGCAAGATGCCGCGGCCTGAGCCTGCGGGCGAGCCCGGCGCTTCGGCGGTTGGCGATTCCGCCGATGGACCTGCGGTCATCTTGCCTTCCGATTTCGAGCGCCTGCGCGAACTCCTGCTGGGCAATGAACGCAGGGAGCTGGATGCCGCGCATGCGCGCATCGCGGCGCTCGAGCAGTCCCAACGCGATCTGCCGCAACGCCTGCCGGAGGCTGCGATCCAGGCGCTGCGCGGAGAGGGTCTCAATCCGCGTGTCGCCGAAGCGTTCGCCGAACCTGTCGCGCTAGCGCTGGGCGCGGCGGTGCAGAGAAACCGCCAGAACCTCATTGATACCTTGTTCCCGATCATCGGTCCGATGATCCGCAAGGCGATCGCCGAAGCGCTGCGCAACCTCGTCACCGATCTCAACGGCGCGGTCGAGTCGAGTTTCAGCCCGCGCGGCATCGGCTGGCGGATTGAAGCCTGGCGCGCGGGAGTGCCGTATGCGCAGGTCGTGCTCAAGCACCGGCTTGCGTATCAGATCGATCATGTGTTCCTGATCGATCACGCGTCCGGCCTCGTGCTGCAGCACGAGTCAGCGCCGGAACTGCCGCCGCTCGACGCCGATGCAATTGCGGGCATGCTGACCGCGCTCGGCGATTTCGTTGGCGATTCGGTCGGGCAGGGGAAGAGCGATACGCTGGAATCCATGCGCGTTGGCGAGCATCTGGTCTGGGTCTTCGAGGGTCCGCGCGCGAATCTGGCCTGTTTCATGCGCGGCGTGCCGCCGGCGGAGCTGCGTGCATTGCTCGAACAGCGACTGGAGGAAATCCACGCGCGCGTCGCGGGCAGTCCGCAGCAAGCGGACCTGCGTTCACCGGCAAACGCCGAGGCCTGGCATGCGCTGCTCGAACCCGCGTCGCTGCTGCGCGGAGTCGACGCGCAGAAGCAGTCGTCGCCGAAAGCCTCCTCGCGCTTGCCGCTCGTGCTTGTACTTTCGCTTGGGCTGCTTACACTGGGCTGGTTGGTGGTCAGTCGCTACCGCTGGAATTCGCGCATCGAATCGGTGCATGCGCAATTGCTCGCGCATCCCGGGTTCGTCCTGACCGGCCTCAGTTCGAGGGCATGGCGTTCGCTGGACGTGCATGGTCTGCTCGATCCTGACGCACAACCGCTGGATGGCGTCTTCGCAGGCGCGGACATCGGTGCGATAAAGCCGACGCTCGATCTGGACGGCTATCTGTCGAGCAGCGATGCAATCGTCGAGCGGCGTGCGCTGCGCCTCCTCGCACCGCCCGACGGTGTACGCGTTACAGTGAAAAGCGGTGCGCTCACGCTCGCGGGGAACGCGTCCGACGCGTGGATCGCGCATGCGAGCGAACGCGCCGCGTGGATCGCTGGCGTGACACGCGTGGACTCGACGGTATCTGCGAATGTCGATCCTGCACTTGTCGCGCGCGCTGCACTGGACCGGCTGCTTGCGCAATCCAACAACGCACGGATACCGTTCGTGCAGGATGCGCAACTCGCACCGGGCGCGGATGTCGCAGTCGATGCGCTTGCAGGGAACCTGCAGCAAGCGCTTGCGCTGGCCAAAGGCGCAAATGTCGAACTCGACATTGTCGCCATTGGCAACAATGACGACAGTGGCACCCACGAGGCGAATGCACGCGTTCGCGCGCAACGCGCCCAGTGGCTGGCGCTAGCGCTGAGCGCGCGTGGCATCGCCGACGTGCGCATCGGCAGCAGTCCGGAATCCGCCGCCATCGACGCGTCGGCCGTGCGCAGCGCATCCGTGCACGCCGTCGTGCGCTCGCGTGAACCATGAGCGCGCAAACTTGCAAGGTGTGCATGCTCGGTGACTTCGGCGTCGGCAAGACCAGTCTCGTTGCGCGCTTCGTGCGCAGCACGTTCTCGGTGAAATACCTGACCACGGTCGGGGTAAAGGTCGACAGCAAGGAAGTGCAACTGCCGGGACGCGAGCCGATCAAGCTGGTGGTATGGGACATCGCCGGGCGCAGTGCGCTCGATGCGCTCGGCGCGCACTATCTGCGCGGCGCATCTGCATTGTTGCTCGTCGCCGACGGTACCCGTGAGGCTAGCCTCAGTTCCGCCTTGAATCTGCTCATGCAATCGCGCAGCCTGTTGCCCGATGCCGTCGTTACCTTGCTCGTTAACAAGTTGGACCTGGTCGAACGCTGGGAAGTAGCGCCGACCACGCTGGCCGAGTTGCGCCGCAGCCTGCCCGTGTTCGAGACCAGCGCATTGTCCGGCGACGGCGTCGAAGCCGCCTTCGCGGAGATCGCCACGAGGCTGCCGACGTGAATCGCGAAGCGATGCTGCCGCGTGTGGTCGAGAGCTACCTGCACGAGGTGCTCGTGCAGCGCGTGCATCCGCTGCTGCTCAGTTTCGATGCTGGCTGGCGCCTGCGCGACGCGCAAGGCGATGCGGCGTTTTACGGCATAGACATCGCCGATACCGCGAGCAGCGTGCGCGACATCGAAGATCTCTTCATCGGTCTTCCGCTGGACGATAACCAGGACATACCGTTCGTCGAACTCGGCAACGGACGCAGCGCGCACGTTCATCTGATTGTCGAAGGCGACGGATTTCACGTGCTCCTGCTCGATGCCGAGGACGAGCGCTCGCGCCAGCGCGTGCAGCAGCAGCTCGGCAACGAAGCAGCCATGGCAGGCCACGAGAAATCGAAGGCGATCGGGCGGCTCAAGGAAATCCGCAGTGAACTGGAGCGCCAGCGCGCGAGCCTGGAGGAAGCGAACGCACTGAAGAATGCCTTGATCGCGACGCTGAGCCATGAATTTCGCACGCCGCTGACGTCGATCTTTGGCTATCTGCATCTGATCGAACGCTGGTTCGATCAGACCGAGCACTCGACCCAGGCGCTGCACGCGATACGCCGCAATGCGACCTACCTGTTCACCCTCGCCGAAAACCTGCTCGAATACGGCCGCGGTGAAACCGGCGCTGCGCTGCTGAATCCTGTCGAACTCGATCTGGGCGCGTTGTTGTTCGATATCGAGACAATGGTGCGTCCCCTGGCCGAGGACAAACGCCTCGAATTTCGTGCGAACCTTGTGGTGACCGACGCGTCGGCGCCGATGTTTGATGAGGTGCGTCTTCGCCAGGTTGCGATCAATCTGCTCTCGAACGCGGTGCGCTATACCTCGCAGGGGTATGTCGCGATCGAGATCAGCTGGCGCGAAGGCGTGCTGCGGCTCGACATCGAAGACAGTGGCATCGGCATCTCGCCGGCGTTTCGCGAGCGCGTGTTCAAGCCGTTCAATGAGGGAGGCCAATCGGGTCGAAAGGGTGCGGGCCTTGGTCTGAGCATTGTGCGCCGGCTGATTGAACAGATGCACGGAAAACTCCTGCTCGAATCCGAGCCGGGGCGTGGCAGCCGCTTCCAGGTGGAACTGCGGCCACTTGCGCATGCGGATACGAGCGTCGCCAGCGAGCGTGCGGGCGCGACACCGCGCATGCAGGACACCAGCGTGCTCGTCGTCGACGACGATCCGGACATTGCGCAGTTGCTCCAAGCGCTGCTGACCGATCTCGGTTGCCGGGTGGACGTGGCCGACAACGCGCAGGCGGCGATCGAGCAGGCGATGGAGCGCGCACCGGATGTACTCCTGATCGATGTCGAAATGCCAAACCTGTCCGGCAATGCAGCGGTATTCAAGCTGCGTTCGCGCGGCTATCGCGGACGCATCGTGACGTTGTCGGCGACGTCGACAGGCGATGCACGTGACGCATCGTTGCGCGCAGGCGCGGACTTCTATCTGACCAAGCCACTCAATATCGAGCAGTTCGTCGGCGTGATGCAGCGCGCTGC
>JBDSNK010000317.1:0-2930 GCA_039915385.1 Dokdonella sp. | reverse complement strand
CGAAGCACTACGGCTGCCGCGTGACAACGACGACGATCTCGCGCGAGCAACACGCGCTCGCCACCGAACGCGTGGCGGCCGCAGGCCTGAGCGATCGGGTCGAGCTGCTGCTGGAGGACTATCGCGAGCTCCATGGCCGCTACGATCGGCTGGTCTCGATCGAAATGATCGAAGCGATCGGCCACCAATATATGGATGCCTACTTCAGCAAAGTCGGACATCTGATCAAGCCCGATGGCGCGGCGCTGATCCAGGCGATCACCATCGAAGATCACCGCTATGCGCAGGCGCTGCGCGCGGTCGATTTCATCAAGCGCCATGTATTCCCCGGCACTTTCATTCCATCGATCAGCGCGATGCTCGGCTCGGTGGCGCGCAGCGGCGATCTGAAGCTGTTCAATCTCGAGGACATCGGGCCGAGCTACGCATTGACACTGAAGGCATGGCGCGAACGCTTCCTCGCACGACGCGGTGAAGCGAAGGCGCTGGGCTATCCGGAGCGTTTCGCGCGCATGTGGGAGTTCTACATGGCGTATTGCGAAGGTGGCTTCCGCGAACGTTCCATCGGCGTCGTGCAGATGCTGTTGACGCGGCCACGCTCGCAAATTGCACAGTTCACGCCGGCACTGCCGACCTCATGAGTACGCGCGCTGCAATCTGGATCAACGCGATCGCTTTCCAGATCGTGTGGACCTGCGCCGTAGCCGGTGCTGCGTATGGTGCCCCGTGGGCAGGGCCGCTCGCGGTCGGCGTGTTCGCCATGCATCAGCTGGGTGTATCGCGAACTGCACGCAACGATGCCTTGCTGATTGCATTCGCCGTGGTTCTCGGCGGCATCTCCGATTCATGGCTCGCACATGCGCAGATCGTGCAGTACGCCTCGCCATGGCCGAGCGAGGCGTTCGCACCGGTCTGGATCCTTGCACTGTGGGTCAATCTGGCATTGACGATGAACCATTCGCTCGCGTTCCTGCAACGCAACCTCTACGTCGCCGCGATCCTCGGTGCGATCGGCGCACCGTTGTCTTACCTGATTGCTGCGCGCGCATGGCATGCCGTATGGCTGGCCGAACCGCTTGCACCGACACTGCTGATTCTTGCCGCACTGTGGGCCGTCGCCACACCGATCCTGTGCGCTCTTGCACGCACGCTTGCGCAGCGCAGTTTGTCACCTGCCGTGGAAATGATGTCCGGGGCACAACCATGAACCTCTGGCCGGTTCTCCTGATCTGGCTGATCGCAAGCGTGGTCATGCTGCTCGGTTGGCTGCGCCAGCGGCAGACGCGCAACGCCGGTATCGTCGACGTGCTGTGGTCGGCCTGCATGGCCGGTGCTGCGCTCTTCTTTGCGAGCGTCGCCGGCGGAGCGCAGACGCCGCGGATACTCGTCGCCGTGCTCGGCGGCATCTGGGGCGTTCGTCTTGCGCTGCACCTGATGCATCGCGTCGGCAGCGAACCGGAAGACGGTCGCTACCGGTACCTGCGCGAGCACTGGCAGGACGACCAGCGCCGGTTCTTCGGTTTCTTCATGGCCCAGGCACTCGCGACGGCACTCTACTCGCTGCCGTTCTTGATTGCGGCAAGCAACCCAACGGCCGGATGGACGCTGTGGTCGATACTCGCCGTGGTCGTCTGGGTGATGAGCCTCGGTGGTGAGACGATCGCCGATCGTCAGCTCGCCGCCTTCCGCAGCGACTCTGGCAATCGCGGCAAGACGTGCCGTGCCGGTCTTTGGCGCTATTCGCGCCACCCGAATTATTTCTTCGAATGGCTGCACTGGTTCACGTACGTGCTGCTCGCCATTGGCGCGGGCCCGCTGCTGGTCGGCGCAAGTTTCATCGGACCTGCGCTGATGCTCGTTTCCCTTTACTGGGTCACCGGCATTCCATTCACCGAAGCGCAGGCTTTGCGCTCGCGCGGCGACGACTACCGCAACTACCAGCGCACCACGAGCGCGCTGATTCCCTGGTTCCCGAAGGAGCAATGAAATGACGACCGAAGTCCTCGCGTCGCGGCAAACGAAAGCGCGCGATATCGAGCGCGACGAACAGGTCAGCGCGTGGTCTCCGCTCGCCCTCGCCGAACGCGGTCGGCTACCGGACAGCCTGATCCGCCTGGGCATCCGGCGACTCTGCGCGGATCGTCTGCGCACCGAACGCGGCGGCAGCCTGGAATCCGCATGGGAACGTTTTCGCACGGTACTCGGCGACCTGGGTACCAGTTCGATTGCGATCGAAACCGATGCCGCGAATGCGCAGCACTACGAACTGCCGCCGCGCTTCTTCGAACTCTGCCTGGGGCACCGCCTGAAATACAGTTCCTGCTTTTGGGATGAGACGACGGCGGATCTCGATGCGGCCGAGGAGCGCATGCTGTTGCTCTACGCCGAACGAGCCCAGCTCGCCGACGGCCAGCACATTCTCGAACTCGGTTGCGGCTGGGGCTCGCTGACCCTGTGGATGGCGGAGCGCTTTCCCCATTCGCGGATTACCGCGGTCTCCAATTCACGACCACAACGCGAATTCATCGAAGCACGCTGCCGCGATCGCGGCTTCGCGAACGTGCGCGTCATCACCGAAGACATCAACCGTTTGCAGCTGTCATCGACGCAGTTTGATCGCGTGGTCTCGATCGAGATGTTCGAGCACGTGCGCAACTACGAGCACCTGCTGCTGCGCATCGCCGACTGGCTGCGCCCCGGCGGCAAGTTGTTCGTGCACATCTTCTGCCATCGCGAACTCATGTATCCGTTCGAGACCGATGGCAAGGACGACTGGATGGGCAAATACTTCTTCACCGGCGGCTTGATGCCCGCGGCGGACACGCTGCTGCATTTCCAGCGCGACCTGAACATCGAAGAACAATGGCGCTTGTCGGGCACGCACTACGAAAAGACGGCCAACGCGTGGCTGGTCAATCAGGATCGGCATC
>JBDSNK010000294.1:0-4403 GCA_039915385.1 Dokdonella sp. | reverse complement strand
GCGATTTTGTACTACTCGCAGGCAACGCGATTCAGCCGGTCTGCTGGCGGCTACTTCGGCCGGGCGAGCATGCTCTTCGAACTACGCAAGCCAGACCTTGCGAACGAGATACTCCGCGAAGCAGGTGAATTGAACTCGCGCACGTCTGCTGAGTTGAGCGAGATCGCTGCAGCGTACTGGCGAGGTCAACAATTCGAGGATGCCGCAAAAGCGTTTCGCGTCGTGCTCGAACGGCGCCCGCTGGACCATCAGGTCTTGCTCTCTCTGGCGCAACTCTACGTAGCCCAACTGCAGCAGCCGGAAAAAGCCCAGCCCTACATCGCCAGTCTCATCGAGAACTACCCGGCAGACGCACGCGGATGGTTGCTCAAGTCTGCCGGCAAGAGCGAAGCGGAGTGCCACGAGGCACTCAAGAAATACCTGTCGCTCGTCGATAGAAACGACCCATATGAAACGAGCATGATTGCCCAGGCCGAAGCGCGCATCAACGTACTCGAAACGCAAGGCGTCGGCGTACACAAGCAATGATCGTTCCGGAGTTCTGGGCAGAATCGACGCTTCGCGGGCGGATCGGCAAGCGACCGAACCGCGCACGCTCTCTCGAACGGCGGAATCACCTTTTAATTCGACCGGTCTTGCAACAATGCCAGCTCGCCGCCGAGTCACATTCACGGCCAAAGTCGATTGGTGTCGCGATCACACATATTTTCTGCGCAAACCTGCACTATCAAAAATCTGACTCCTCTGGCACTGATCAATGTCGATTGAAAGCAAACGCGATCTTGCAGCGTGTCTCTTGCTGCTTGCCTTGATTATTGGATCACCCACTATTTTTGCTTCCAACGGCTCATGGACCAACATCGGCGAATCTGCATCCGTCGTGGTGCGTGTCGAGGGCCTCGCGCTGGGTTCTCAGGTTCAATTTAGCCGGTCAGGCGAGGTGCTCACGGCAAACTTGAACGACGACTACAGCTTTTCCACACCGGCATTGCCGGGATCGGCGCTTGGCATTGCCGTTGTGACGCAACCGCAAGGACAGGCCTGTGCGGTTTCCGACATTGCACCGATCACGGTACCGAGTGATTCGTCGCCGGTCTTCGTACGTTGTCGCAGTGTTCCTGTGCCGTCGACGGTCGTTCCGGAAACGCTTCCCGATGATCCGCTGCGTGTGCTGCGTGGAGCGTCGGCGGTGCGCGGCATCGCCTATCCGGGCCTGCCGTATGAGTCGAGGCTTGGCGTCGTCGGTGGTACGTTTCCGTATGAGTTTCGCGTCACGGCGGTGAGCATGGGCGGGACGCCAGTACCAGCCTCAAGCGTCTCAATGGATTTTCGTCATGGCACCTTGCGTTTCACGCCAGCTACGGCGATGTCGATCACCATCGAGGTCGAGATACGCGACAGCGCGGCGACCCAGCACGTGCTGACACACAGCATTGCCATCCAGGCGGCGACTGCTCCCTTCGTCTTTGTTGCAACGGATGGTATCGACAGTGCAGGGCGGGGGAGTCTGGCGCAACCGTATCGCACGCTCGGCTATGCCTTGCCGAAAACCTCCGCCAGTCAGGCAATCATCCTGCGCCGTGGAAGCTATTTGACCGGCGGCTTCACCATCGATGATGCGCACGCGAAGACCATCCTTGCCTACCCGGACGAAGTCCCGGAAATTGATCTGAACTACGCGGGCGCCATTACAGTGCGCATCCAGCAGTTGCCGGGAGCACGTCTGGAAGGCATCGATATCCGCCACGTAGAGCAATACGGAATTTTCAGCGATCCAAGCATTTCGGGTCTGGTCTTGCGGCATCTGCGTTTCGTCGAAGGCCGTGAAGGATCGACGCCCAGCGAGAACCCTGCCTTCGTGCATGCCAACGGTGATTCAGCGCCAACATCCCGACACGCATTGATCGTGCAGGATTCCGATTTTGGTTCGTTCCAGATGCTTAGCTCGGGCGCCTATGCGCTCACTCTGTATGACGTTGGCGACTCGCTGACAGAGAACAACCAGATTCATCTGGGCGCGACGACAGGCGGCATCCATGACAAGGACAATTCCCAGGGCAACACGTACCGCGAGAACTACATCGCCTTTTCGGCGGCGAACGCGAATGGAAATGGAATCCAGGCATCGGCGCAAGCCAACTCGATCGACGTCCACATCCATCACAACCTGCTGATCAATACGGGTATTCGGCTGGGGCTGCAGTGTTTTCAGGAAACCTGCTACATGCGCAATCACGATGTTCACCACAACACCATCGTCGGTGCCAGCCTGACGTTCGGCTGGGGGGTGTTCAACCCGACCAGCTTCGGAACCCGCTTCAGCCACAACATCATTGATAGCGGAAGCGCGGCTCCTTATGCGTGGCATGCCTGTCTCTCCAGCGTACCGGCCGCTTTCGATACGCAAGTCGGCACCGGCGCGAACCTGTTCCAGACGACGAGTTCGCTCGCCATGCACGATGACGAATGCAATGGCGGTCCGATGGACATGAGCTGGTCGACGTGGCGCAATACGCACGGCATGGATACGGCGCAATCCGGCAGCGTCGTCACATCGACGAACGCCCTGATTGGATCCGGCCCGACACTGGGTTTACCTGCCACTGATCCGCGTCGCCCCGCCTTGGGGCATCTCTACGAGGTTGCGCAGAACATCCAGGATGTGATTTTCGCCAACGGGTTCGACTAGCGGACTGCAACGCTCATTTCGGTAGCGGCTCGCTCGGTCTCGCGGCGCTGGGCTTGCCCCTCATTCGGCCCA
Source organism: Dokdonella sp. (assembly GCA_039915385.1). GTDB lineage: Bacteria > Pseudomonadota > Gammaproteobacteria > Xanthomonadales > Rhodanobacteraceae > Dokdonella_A. The sequence continues at coordinate 1,642 of JBDSNK010000294.1, read as the reverse complement.
TAGCCCCGCTATGGGCCTCGTTCCGGGCCAGCGCCCAGCACCACGATCCGCGTCGCGATCCATCTCCCAAATGAACGTTACAATCCACTAGCCATCGTCGCTGTCGGTTTCGGTCTTCTGACGATCCGCGAAGGCGGCGCGGTGTTGCTTGGAAACGAGATCGCCCGAGCAGCTGCCGGACACTATGTGCCGTTCGTACTCTGGTTCAACTTCAGCGCAGGCTTCGCCTACATCATTGCCGGCGTCGGCCTGTGGATGGGCCAACGCTGGGCCGTGTGGCTGGCCATCACAATTGCTGCAGCAACAGCGCTTACGTTCTGCGCATTTGGCGTGCATGTGCTTTTTGGCGGCTTGTATGAGCTGCGTACAGTGATCGCGATGAGCTTGCGAACGCTGCTATGGGCCGGAATCGCGGCGATGGCATCGAAGTGAGGTTGACCCAAAGCGTTCTCATGCTAGATTGCCGATCATGAGTCATCCGTTCCGCTTCCGTTGCGCCACCCGACGCCGCCTCATCTGGCTGGTGTCGCTGTTGATGGTTTGGCAGCAAGTCGCGCTGGCGGCGTATGTCTGCCCGCTGGTGCTGGCGAGCACGGATCGGGTGACCGCGATGGCAGCCTCGGGCCCGATGGCGGCGATGCACGCCGACTGCCCGGACATGCAACGCTCCGCCTCCACGCCCCTGTGCCAGAAGCACTGCGCGCCGGACCATGCCACCCAGGTTGATGCGCGTACGCCATCGGTGCCACTCAATGCGCTGGCGCCCCTGCCACCGATGCTGATGTCTGTCGCCATTGTTGCACGGCAATCGGATCGAACCTTGGTATGGCGCAATCACCAACGAAAACCACCGCCCACACCGAGAGTACTGTTCTGCTCACTCCTGATTTGATCTGACGCGTCGTGCCTTGACCGACGTGGCAGCGTGCCTGCGTGGCGCGCTGCGATCACAGATCGACGGAGTGTTCCCCCATGTTCCCAGTTCCTTTTGCCCGACGCCGGCTGGCGTTGGGTCTGGCTGCATCTCTTTGCGCAGCTTCAGCCCTCACGGCGCATGCCGTCGAACCGCCGCTGACGTTTGAAGCAGCTGTGCAGCGCGGCTTGGCGCATGCGCCGCAACTTGATGCGCGTGCGTCCGACCTTGCTGCCACGCGCGAAGAGAGAGAGCGTGCTGGACGTTTGCCCGACCCTGCACTGACGTTTGGCGTCGCCAGCTTTCCCGTAACCGCACCGGGCGCTTTCAGTTTGCGCTCGGATGGCATGACGATGCGCACCATTGGCGTGATGCAATCCTTCCCATCACGCGCTGCTCGCGCTGCCGAACGTGGCTTGGCCGACGCACAAATCGATGCAGCGGCAGCGAACCGCGTGGCCACCACGCAGACGGTGCAGGAGCGTATCGCGGGTGCGTGGATCGATGCATGGGCTACGACGCGTGCACGCGCGTTGCTGGTTGATTTGCGCAGCGAGAACGCACTGGCAGTGCAGACCACACAAGCGCGATTGCGTGGCGGCGAAGGCGGGGCGGCCGATGCACTGGCCACACGCGCGGCGGTTGCGCTGCTCGACAACCGTGTCGAAGCCACCGACGCGGATCTCGCGGCAGCGCAAGCGAGTCTGCAGCGCTGGATCGGGCCGAATA
>JBDSNK010000250.1:0-9887 GCA_039915385.1 Dokdonella sp. | reverse complement strand
GCCGGCAGCGCGATCGCGGCCAAGATGGCGATGATCGCGATAACGATCATCAGTTCGATCAGCGTAAAGCCCTTCTGAATCTTGTTCATGGTGATTCCTCGGTTCTGGTATTGGGATGAAACGATTTGCCCCTGGAGCCGCCAACCTTGCCAGGCGGGCCCGCTTCCGCGATCGCTTTGTAGTCCCGACGATCGACGGCTCGCGAATGACATACAGCAGCATCCGTGCCAAGGGCAGCTTAGCCGATGAGCGGCTGGTTTTTGCAAACCGAAGTCGGGGGATGAGACGCGGTTCTCACGTTGACAAAACGCCGTCGCGCAGATTGTTCGGATGTGACAATCCTCGCGACGACGGGTGCCGCTGGCGCGCGAGCTGGACATGGGTCCATTCCTCAATGGATGCTGACCGGCGTGGATTCGGCGATTCTTTGCCGGGCGACATTGCGCATCCAGGTGCGATACCAAACATCGGGCGGTGTCGACGTGATGGTGCGCCCTGCGGACTGTTCAAGTTGCTCGACCGCGACGTAGTCGCCGGCCTCGATCGCGCCGAGCATCGCTGCGCGCAGCAGCCACTCGCGCAGTCCGGGCGCGCTGATCGCATCATCCGCTGCAAGCAGCGCCGTGGCCTGCGCCTGCAGTGCCTTGCCGTCGCGGCGCGCGAGGGCGGCAATCACGTCGAGCGTTGCGTGCACACTGGGCGGCTGCGCCGTGCAATGGGTCCACGCCGGTTCGATCCACGCTCCGTGCAGTGCCACAGGGTCAAGGTAGGGCACGGTGTGGCTGGCCATGTCGACCAAGCTGCTCAAGACGATGGCCGGATCGCCGACGTTGCGGCATTCACCGACGGCGTCGCGCAGGTAAGCGAGCGCAATGTCATCGGCGCCAGTGAGGGCGGCGCCGCTGCGCAAGGCTTCAGCGAGCCGCTGCGCGCGATGCGACGCGCCGGTATAGGCAAAGCTCGGGCTGTCCGTGATGTCCTGCACGCGCGGCGGCATCAACCCGCCCAGCACTTCTCGATAGGGCAGATCCGTCGACGCAAGGTTTGCGATGCCTTGCGCCATCTGCTGGGAGAAACGCGCGCGCGGCGCCTGCAGAGAAAGGATTGGGTAGTAGTCCGAATTGGATCGATCCGAGAACGCGCCGAATAGCGTTTGCATTGACCGTCGGTCGCCGAGCTGGTGGGCAAGAATTTCCGGCACCGTCGCGATATCGAGGCGCTGCAGGCTCGCTTTCAGATTCGGCGCCTCAAGCGCCTCGGCGTGGAGGTCCTCCACCAATCCGTCTGCGCGCGCAACGATCAGCATGTCGCTGTTGTAGGTCAGGTAGATGCGATAGTCGCTGAAATTCTGCGAGAGGGCATTCGCTATCGAGGCGACCAATTCATCATTGATCTCGTACAACTGCACCCATTGCACGTAGAGACCGCCGGGCGCGAGGTGGTGCGGAATGAATGCATAGAATTCTCGGCTGAACAGGCTGGCGACGCCGGATACCCATGGATTCGACGGTTCGGACAGGATGATGTCGTAGCGCGAACGGTTCGCCGCGAAATACGTGCGCGCGTCCTCGATATGGATATGCGAGCGCGGATCACTGTAGGCACGCTCGACATGTTTGCCGAAGGCGCGCGCACCCTCGATCATTGCGGGCTCGATCTCGATCGTGTCGACCCTCTCAAGCCGCGGGTCGCCGAGCATCGTGTGGGTGGACATGCCGGAGCCGAAGCCGATCACCGCTGCCGTGCGCGGATGCGGATGATGCAGCAGCGGCACGGCTGCTGCCATCGCCATGGTGATTTCGTCCATAGCAGGCTTGCCGTCGTCGGCCATGCGGATAGCGGCATCAATCTTGCCGTTGGTGGCGATCGCACGTATCTGATTGACCGTTGCGAGCACAGCCACGCTGGCGGTCTTGCCATCGCGGTAGTACAGCACTTGCTTGCCATCAGTTACGGAAAAGCGCGCGACCGAGGTGCGATAGACGCCACCGGCCATCGCCGCTGGATCGAAACGCGCCAACAGCATAGTCGCCGCCAGCGCGGCGCCGCACAGCACCAAGGCACCCAGATAAGGATTGTCCGCCGCGCGCGTCGCACTGCCTTCGCGACGCAGCAGCGCGAGGCCGAGTGCCAGATCGCCGGCAGCCGCAGTAATCATCGCAAGTTTCATCCCGATCACGGGAATCAGCAGATGCACGGCGGCAAATACGCCAACGATCGCGCCCACCGTGTTGGCGGCATAGACCCGACCCACAGCGGCTTCGCCGCCGCCGGCACGCATCAGCGACATCGTGAACAGAGGCAAGGTCATGCCCGCAAAGAACGCGGCCGGCGCCATCAGCACAAGCGATACTGCGGCGGTGACCGTGTTGTAGAGGCTGTAGCCACTCTCTGTGTGCGATAGCGCGCGCAGAAACCAGGCGACCCAGTCGAATGCGTGATCGTAGAGCGCTAGACTGAGCAACGCTGCCAGTCCCATCAGGATCTGTACCCAGCCGCCGACGCGGATCGGCGCGGCGTAGCCGTCGATGCGTCGGCGGATCCAGAGGCCGCCGAAGGCAAGGCCACCGATGAAGGCGGCGAGCATCAGTTCAAAGGTATGCACGGTGCTGCCAAACACCAGGCTGAGCATACGCACCCAGCCGATCTCGTAGACGAACGACGTGGCGCCAGTGACGAATGCAGCCACGAGCAACAGGCGCGTCGTGCCGGCGCGATCGGCTGTCGTGGAATTCGAAGACTGTGCCGGCAGGAGTGTTTCCGACTGCCGCGAGAGCAGGAAGGCGGCGAGGGCCACGAGGACGTTCAGGGCTGCGCCGAAACGCATGGCGCCGGGCATGCCGACTGCGGGTAACAGCACGAACGTCGCGAACAATGCACCAAACGCGGCGCCAATGCTGTTGGTGAAATACAGCCCGCCGAGGATCGCGCCGTCGCCGCTGCGAAGGCGCCGCATGAGACCGCTGCTCATCAGCGGGAACGTCATGCCGAGCAAGATCGATTGCGGCAGGATCAGCAGTGCACCGCTGCTCCACTTGAACGTCTGCACAGCCCAGTTGCCGGGCAGACCTGGAAACGCGGTGTCATAGGCAAAGCTGGTCAGCCCGACATAGGTCGGATGAAACAGCGCGGCTGCGATGCCGATAGCGAGTTCGATCAAGGCGTAATTGCGCAACAGGTTGCGCCACTGATGGCTGCGTCGACTCGCCCACCACGCGCCGACGGCCATGCCGCCCATGAAGATCGCAAGAACCAGACTTTGCGCGTAGGCCGCGTGTCCGAGGTAGAGCCCGAGGTACTGCGACCAGATCGACTGGTAGATCAGACCCGAGCAACCGGACAGCGCAAAGACGAACAATGCCGCTGGCCCAAGCCAGCGCGGCTTGCGCTCCCGAGTTACCATGAAATTCTCCCCTGATTGGCCGCGCGAGCATACGGAGGAAGCGTCGCCCGTGCACGGGTTGCGCAACGGTTCGCCTACCAGGGATCGATCGGCAAGGCTCCCAGTACCTCACCATCCTTGCGATCAAGCAGCATGACCATGTCAGCGCGCCGCGCCACGAGCGGCACCCACACCACATCGGCTCGGTCGCGAGAGTGCCGCAGCAGCCATGCATCCAGGATCGCGTGCGCTTCGGGAGTGTCGTGGATTTTGGACAATGGAAGTTTTCGGTCGAGCATCGCGGCAGCATGCTCGTTGTAGTCGGCGTAGTACTTCGGAAATTTTTCCATGTCCTTGCCGTCGACGCCACTGAAAAGCAGATCGCTGCGTTCTGATCTGCTCTCCGGTCTCTGCGCATACACGAGGCGCGGGCCGGACCACGAAAGCGTGCGGAATTCCAGTTCGCGGCCCTTCGCGAGATCGTCGGCAGCCAGGTCGCTGGCGGTGACGATCACGAAGCGGTCGATCACCGCCACGATAAAAGCCGGTCGTGCCGCGATGACAACCGACATGCCATAGCTGAAGGCGCAGGCCTGCATGATGGCGATGACGGCGAGATCGAAGCGCATCCCTTTCTTGCCGTGGCGGTAGACGATCAAAGTCAGCAACGGGCCAAGCACCGCATCGACGCCCAGTAGAACCAGGACGAGTTGGTCTGCGCCCGCTGCGTGACTGTATGGCGGCGGGTACCATACGCCAAAAACCATGGCAGCCGACAGCAAGCCGATCATCACGCTTATCGACAAATGTATCGAAGCAGCTTTCCAACGCGACATGCGCAACCTCGGGTTCCAGTTTCGAGCGAAAATACGAGCGAACCCGGCTTGTGCTTGGAATCCTGCAGGTCGCTGATGGCGGCTACAGCCGCAATTCTCTCGACGCAGCAGGGAGCGATGCTGTAGACGACACGCCTCGGCTTACTCGATGCCGAGCTTCTCCAACCGGTAGCGCAACTGCCTCAAGGTCAGCCCAAGGTGCTTGGCCGCAGCCGTGCGGTTCCAGCGCGTCGCTTCGAGCGCTTTCATGATCGCGGCGCGTTCGGTTTCGGCGACGGCAGCGGCAAGATCGCCGGGGAAGCCTTCGTCTTCCGGCGGCTCGGGCGCGTACGGCGGTGGCGTGCGTTGTTCCATGTAGGCTGGGGGCGCGGATGTCGGCGTATTCGCCCAGGTTTCCGCCGCGACACTCGCAGAGCGCTCGCGTGTCGAGAGGTGCAAATCCTCCACGCCGATGGTGTTGTTCTCGCACAGCGCGACCGCGCGCTCGAGGATATTCTCCAGTTCGCGCACATTGCCGGGAAAGTCGTAGGCCAGCAGCGCCCGCAATGCCTCCGGTTCCAGTCGCGCGGGCGCGCTGCCGTTGTCCTTGCCCAGACGCTCGAGCACGCGGCCGGCGAGTTTGGGGATGTCCTCGCGCCGGTCGCGCAAGGGCGGTACGCGCAGCTCGATCACATTGATGCGGTAGAACAGATCCTGGCGGAACGAACCGAGCTCGACCAGGCGGGCGAGATTTTTGTGCGTGGCGGAAAGGATGCGCACGTCGACGCCGATCTCGGCGCGCGCGCCGATCGGGCGCACGGCTTTTTCCTGGATCACGCGAAGCAGCTTCACCTGCATGTGCATTGGCAATTCCGCAACCTCGTCGAGGAACAAGGTGCCGCCCTGCGCTGCGTGGAACAGGCCATCCTTGTCCGCTTGCGCGCCGGTGAAGCTACCGCGCTTGTGGCCGAAAAATTCGCTTTCCATCAGTTCCGACGGGATCGCGCCGCAGTTGACCGGCACGAAGGGCGCGCTTGATCGTGGTCCCAGTTCATGGATCAGGCGTGCGACGAGTTCCTTGCCGACGCCCGATTCTCCAGCGATGTAGACGGGGGCCTGGCTGCGCGCGACCTTTGCAATCGTCGCGCGCAGTTCATTCATCGGTACGGAGTCGCCGATCAGCTTGCTGCCGCTGGCAACTTGCTCGCTGCGTTTTTCCTCGGACAACTTGAGCGCGGTTTGCACCAGTCGGCGCAGCACACTGATGTCCACCGGCTTGGAAACGAAATCGAAGGCACCGGCCTTGAGTGCGTCGACGGCAGCATCCACGTTGCCATAAGCGGTGATCATCGCGACCGGCGTTTCGACGTACTGCGCGGCAATCAGGGCGATGATCTCCTGGCCCGAACCGTCCGGCAGGCGCATGTCGGTGAAACACAGCGCGTAGCGGCGCTCGGCGAGACGCGCGCGCGCTTCGGCCACGGTCGCCGCCGTTTCGACGAGCAAATCCATGCGGCCGAGTGTCAGCGTCAGCAGCTCGCGGATGTCGCGTTCATCGTCGATGACCAGGGCGTATTGCTTGCTCATGCGTTCGAATTAGCTGCGTTCGGGAAGGGGGCGTGCCACAAGGGTAAAGTGTGCGGTGGATCAAGGCAAAGCCGGCGAATCTGCCAAGTGACGCGCTTCATGCCGATTGCGGGGTGGTTCGCAACGCGAGCAACGAGCCGGCGGGCGTAAGGGTGATGCGAAAACAGGCACCGCCGCCTGCTACGGGAACGTATTCGAGTGAAGCCTGGCTGGCTTCACTCATCTGTTTGGCAAGGTAGAGGCCGAGCCCCGTGCCGTATTCGTGGGTCGTATAAAACGGTTCGAAGATCTGCGCTGCGACCTTGGGCGGAATGCCGGGGCCGCGATCGATGATCTCGAGCAAGGGTGGTCCCTTGTCCGTGGCGAGCCGCGCGACCACGTTGACGCGAGCTGGCTGGTTCGGCTGGCGACCGTAGCGGATCGCGTTCTGCACCAGGTTCCACACCACCTGCTGCAGATGCTGCGGATCGACCATGGCCTCGATCGTGCGGTTCTGCGTGACCGCGCGCAGATGATCCCCGCCGAGATCATTCGACTGCTTGTAGTCTTCGACGAAGGCGAGGATCCACGCATTGAGGTCGATGCTCTCGGGTCGCGAACGCTCGCGCCGCGACAGCTGCAGGATGTTCTCGACCACGTCGTTCGCGCGCGTGCAGTGGTTGTTGACGATATCGACGAGGCGTGTGTCCTCGGCGTTGAGATCCGGCGATTCGGCGAGCAACTGCGCCGAATAGCGGATCGCGGCGAGCGGATTCCTGATTTCGTGCGCGATCGAGGCGGACAAGCGGCCGAGCGACGACAGGGTCAGTTCCTCCGCGCGCCTGGACAGCAGCGAAGTGTCGTCAAGGAAGATCAGCACGTTGGTGTCGTCGTTTGGAGCAAGTCGCGTGAAGCGCGGAATCACTTCGGGCACATCGTGCGCAAGCGCGACCGCGGTCTGGTCGGTCTTGCCGGAATGACGCCAGTGATAAAGCCGGCGCGACAGTTCGGCGGCGACGGTACCCAACTCGCGTTGGGTCGGCGCCGGATTGCCGATCAGATGCCAGGCTGATTCGTTGATACGCAGAATGTGGTTGGCCTGATCGACCAGCAGCACGCCGGTCTTCATGCGCTGGATGATCAAGTCGTTGACCTGTTCCAGGTTAAGCAGATCCACGCCGCGCTGCGCCGCGAGATCCTCGGTCGCACGCATGTGACCGCCGAGGTAGCGCAGGAGTGCGCCGACGATGAAGTAGGCGACCACGATCGCGGCCGTCTCGACGCTCGGATGTTCCGCATTCGGCACCGTCATGCGCGAGTAGGCGTATGGCGCGAGTACGCCAATTGCGGCCACTCCGGCAAAGACGTATGCGCGCCTCGGCAGCAGCAGCGCGGCGATACCTACGTTGACCAGCACCATCATCGGCACGATGGTGTGCCCGGCCAACGCGACGAGTACGAGTGAAGCGGCGATGATGTCGATGATCAGCGAAGCGCTGATGCCGCTGGCCAGACGCTCGCGCAGGCGATCAGTGGCAATCAGCAGCACGATTGCGATCACCAGGTAGGCAATGGCGACCGACTGCCCGAGGACAGGCTGGGCGACCTTCACCCACTCGCCCGCATACGGACTGAAAACGAGGCCGGCATAGATCACGGCTTCGAGGCAGCGGTAAAGATTGAAAAAATACAATTCGCGCCGGGTGATGTCGCCCGGAGAGGCTGTACTGGTGCGCGTTCGACGTTCCGCGGTCACATGGGCTCCATCAATGGCGCGAGTATAGGCATAGCGGCCACGAGTAGCGAGAATCCAGCTCGCTCCCAGCGGACAGTGTCGAATGTTTGCTTTCGACCGGTTTCGATCCCGGAGGTCGAACGCGCGGCAGTCCATTCGTCAGCGTTGTTTATCCGTCGCTTTTTGATTTCCCTTCGCCCATCGCCGAGAATAGGGATCCCGTTCCGGCCGGCATTCCGCCGCCGTTCTTTGGATTGCGCTTGCATGGCGTGCTGTCTGCGCTGTACCCGCGTGTCCCCACGACCAAGGTACCCGCATGAATTTCCACGAATACCAAGCCAAGGAATTGTTCGCCGAGTACGGCATCCCGGTGCCGCCCGGCAAGGTCGCATCGACACCGGAGCAGGCGGTCGAAGCGGCCAAGGCGCTCGGTGGCGAGCAGTGGATGGTCAAGGCGCAAATCCATGCAGGTGGCCGCGGCAAGGCCGGTGGCGTGAAGTTCTGCAAGTCGTTCGACGACGTCAAGGCCGCTGCTGCCGGCATGCTCGGCAAGAATATGGAGACTTACCAGTCCGGTGGCCGCGCCCTGCCGGTGAACCTGGTGCTAGTCACCGATGCGACCGATATTGCGAAAGAACTCTATTTGTCGATCCTTGTTGATCGCGACAGCAAGACGGTCTCGTTCATCGCGTCCGCTCAGGGCGGCGTCGATATCGAGCAGGTCGCACGCGAAACGCCGGAAGACATCCTTACGATCGAGGTCAACTTCGTCGAGGGGCTGCAGCCTTACCAGTGCCGCAAGCTCGCGTTCGACATGGGCCTCAATGCGAAGCAGGCGAACCAGCTGACCAAGATCATGCTCGGCCTGTACAAGCTGTTCAACGAGAAGGACCTCGCCCTCGTCGAGCTGAATCCGCTCGCGATCATCGCCTCGGGCGACTTGATGGCGCTCGACGGCAAGGTCAACTCTGACGACAACGCCGAGTTCCGTCACCCCAAGCTCGCCGCGATGCGCGATCTGAGTCAGGAAGATGCGGCGGAAGCGGCTGCGGTCCAGCACAACCTCAACTATGTGACGATGGACGGCAACATCGGCTGCATGGTCAATGGCGCCGGCCTCGCGATGGCGACGATGGATGTGATCAAGCTCGCCGGTGGCGAGCCGGCGAACTTCCTCGATGTCGGCGGTGGTGCGACCAAGGAGCGCGTGACCGAGGCGTTCAAGCTGATCCTGTCGTCGGACAAGGTGCAGGCGATCCTGGTCAACATCTTCGGCGGCATCGTGCGCTGCGACCTGATTGCGGAGGGCATCATCGCCGCGGTCAAGGAAGTCGGCCTGAAGATTCCGGTGATCGTGCGCCTGCAGGGCACGAATGTGGAGAAAGGCCGTGAGCTGCTGGCGAACTCGGGCCTCGCGATCACGTCCGCTGATGACCTCAATGATGCGGCTTACAAAGCAGTCGCGTCGGTGAAGGCCGCCTGATCACCCATCATTGAAATGTGCGAGCGGCGGTAGCCGCGATGCTCTTCGCAAAAGGCATCGCGCCAGCCGGCGCTCCCACAAAAAAAAGGAAATCGATCCATGAGCGTTTTGGTCAACAAGAACACCAAGGTCATTACCCAGGGCTTCACCGGCCAGCAAGGTACGTTCCACTCCGAACAGGCGCTGGAATACGGCACCAAGCTCGTCGGCGGCGTGACCCCGGGCAAGGGCGGCAGCCAGCACATCGGCCTGCCGGTGTACAACACCGTGCTCGATGCCGTGAACGACACCGGCGCCGACGCCTCGATGATCTTCGTGCCACCACCGTTTGCCGCCGATGCGATCCTCGAAGCCGCGGATGCGGGCGTGCGCGTTATCGTCACGATCACTGAAGGCATTCCGGTGCTCGACATGCTGCGCGTGAAGAACGTGCTGAAAGGCTATCCGGACGTCGTGCTGATCGGGCCGAACTGTCCCGGCATCATCACGCCGGGCGAGTGCAAGATTGGCATCATGCCGGGCTACATCCACAAGAAGGGTCCCGTGGGAGTGATGAGCCGCAGCGGCACGCTGACGTACGAAGCTGTTTGGCAGTTAACGAGCCTTGGATTAGGCCAATCGACATGCGTGGGACTGGGCGGCGACCCGATTGTGGGCACGTCCTTTATCGATCTGTTGCGGATGTTTCAGGCAGATCCGGCGACCGAGGCGATCATGATGATGGGCGAAATCGGCGGCACCGCCGAGGAAGAAGCCGCGGCCTTCGTCAAGCAGCACGTCACTAAGCCGGTCGCCGCCTTTATCGCCGGCCGCGCCGCTCCCCCGGGCAAGCGGATGGGCCACGCCGGAGCCATCATCTCCGGCGGCAAGGGTACGGCCACCGAAAAGATCGCCGCCCTGGAAGCC
>JBDSNK010000218.1:0-8481 GCA_039915385.1 Dokdonella sp. | reverse complement strand
GGTGTTCTCGTAGAACCACGCATTTGCATAGCCCATGGCCTGCATCTTGGCGGCCATCTTGCGCGCCTGCACCGGACCGACGCGATCGTCGCTGGTCGCCGTGTAGAACAGCACCGGCGGATAGTCCCGTCCGGCGCTGACGTTTTCGTACGGCGAGAACGTCTTGATGTATGACCACTCCTCCGCCTTGTCCGGATCGCCGTATTCGGCCATCCACGACGCGCCGGCAGAAAGATGCGTGTAACGCTTCATGTCCAGCAAAGGCACTTCACAAACGATCGCGCCGAACAGCTGTGGATAGAGCGTCAGCATGTTGCCCATCAGCAGACCGCCGTTGCTGCCACCCTCGGCGCCCAGGCGTGCGCGCGATGTGACGCCGCGATCGATCAGGTCCTGCGCCACCGCGGCGAAATCTTCGTACGCGCGCAGGCGGTTCGCCTTCAGTGCCGCCTGGTGCCAGCGTGGGCCGTATTCGCCTCCGCCACGGATATTCGCGACGACGAAGACGCCGCCGCGTTCAAGCCAGCTACGGCCGACACTGCCGCTGTAGTTCGGCTGCAACGACACTTCGAAACCGCCGTAGCCATACAGCAGGGTTGGGTTGGAGCCATCCAGCGCGAGCTTCTTCGCGCTGACCTCGAAATACGGGATGCGCGTGCCGTCCTTTGATTTCGCGAAATACTGGTGCACGACATGCTTCGATGCGTCGAAGAAGGCCGGCGCGCGTTTGATCGGCGTCGCTGCGCCTTGGCCGAGCGTGCCGTAGTAGAGCGTCTCCGGCACGAGAAAGCCGGTCGCGCTCTGGAAATACGCATCACTGCTGTCCGCGTCGACGCCACCGGCCTCGACCGTGCTGAGCGCGTGTGCGGCCGCGAGTTCCTGATCTTTCCATTTGCCGTGCGCCGGCGTCAGCACCTGCTGGCGACCACTGACGTCGTCGAGGATATTCAGGATCAGGTGATGGCGCGTCCACGAATAGTTCGACAGCGAGGTCGTTTCCGTCGGCACGAACAAGGGCATGAGTTCGCGCTTTCCCGAGATGAACGCATCAAAATTCGCAACCAGCAGCGCGCCTGAAGGCCAGGTCTTGCCGCCCACCTTCCATTCGCTGCGCGGCTGGATCAGCAACCACTCGCGATGCGAATCAACCACCGCGTCGAGTGGCACGTCGATCTTCGTCAACGTGCCCTCCCTGCTGCGCTCGAACGTTTCGCTGCTGTAGAAGTCGATCGCACGATTGACGAAATCGCGCTCGAACCCAGGCGTCAAGTCGCGTGAGGCGCTGATGGCCAGATCGTCGTCGCTGCCCTCGTACACGAGTTTCGCCTCAGCGAGCGGCGTGCCGCGTGTCCATTCCTTGACGATGCGCGGATAGCTCGACTTCGTCATCGTGCCCGGGCCGAAATCCGTGCCCACGTAGACGCGGTTGTGGTCGATCCAGGTGACCTGCGATTTCGCTTCCGGCAAGGTGAAGCCATCTTTCACGAACGCCTTGTCGTGCAGATCGAACTCGCGCACGACGCTGGCGTCGCCACCGCCTGGCGACAGTGTGAGCAAGCAACGGCGATAAGTCGGTTTCAGGCAATCAGCGCCGTGCCAGACCCAGTGCTGGTTCTCCGCGATGGCGAGCGCATCGAGGTCGAGCACGGTCTCCCATTGGGGTCGGCTCTTGCGGTATTCGGCCAGTGTCGTGCGCCGCCACACACCACGCGGGCGCGCCTGATCCTTCCAGAAGTTGTAGTAGTGCTCGCCGAACTTCTGCACGCGAGGAATGCGCGCGTCGGAATCGAGTACTTCCAGAATGCGCAAGCGCGTCGTCTCGAACTCCGGCGCATCCGCATACGCCTTCTTCGTCGCCGCATTGCGCTCTTCAACCCAGGCCAGCGGTTTCGCGCCGTGGATATCCTCCAGCCAGAGATAGGGATCGTTCGTCGTCATGTTGGAGGCGGTCGTCTTCTTGGGCGCGACCGGCGCGCAGGCTGCGAGGGTTGAGAGGAAGGCAAACACGGTGACGCGTGCCGCACGTGTCAGGTTCATGAGGTTCCCGATCGACAGACAAACGGCCATCCTGCGCACGGGCGAGCCGCTTGTCCAGATGCCGCAAGGCTCGCTACCCCGATGGAGCCCGAACGGCGCTTCCGCAACCGCGGCGATCGTGGTCTATGCTTGTGTCACGCCGACGTGTGCGAGGCATGCCGTCGGCACGGCAGAAAATCACAATCGGTCGACCATGCCCGGCAACGTCGTGCAGCAGATGAAAGGGATCGGCACCCGCGGCGGCGTCTTTGCGTTGCTGCTTTGCGCTTGCGTGCTGGTCACCCTGGCGCACGCAGCCGACGAGCCGGTATCGCTGCAACCTGCGAGCGCTCGCGACGCCGAGCTTGCCGCCGCACAGCATCGGTGCTACCGGATTACGCTGCCGGCTGGTCAATCGATCGTATTGTCGGTACGCCAGCACGACGCCCTGCTGCATATGCGTTGGGCCAGGACAGGCGACGCACTGTCGCCGCCGTTGCTGACCCAGGCAGGTCGCGAGGCGATGCTGCAATGGCATCTGCAAGCCGATGTCGCGACGCAATGGGATATCGACATCGCGGCGGCCAAGGCCGATCGCAGCGCCAATTACCGGATAGAGCTGGGCGCCGCGCACGCGACGAGCGCTAGCGATCGCCTCGAAGTCGCGGCCGAACGCGCATTCGCCGCAGCGGAAATCATTCGCCTCGCCGCAGGCGGCGTCGAACCGGGTCGACAACCGGCGGATGTCGAGAGCGCGCGGACACACTATCGCCAGGCGAGCACCTTGTGGCATCAGGCACACAAACCATGCGCGGCCTTGCGTGCGGACGTCGGCCTCGCCCGCTTCGAACTCGCGCTCGCCCGCTACCCACAAGCGCAGGCCGCCGCGCAGGCCGCATTGATGGGTTGCGAGAGTTCCGATCTCGCCGTCGCCGCCGATCGTGCTGCAGCACTGCGCACGCTGGCGGCAGCACTCGGCTACCAGGGCGATTTCGAAGCGTCGGCCGAAAACAGCGAGCTTGCTCTCGCGCTCTACAAGCGCACCGGCGATCGCCGCTTCGAGGGCGTCGTGCTTGGCAATCTTAGTGCGGTCTATCGCTCGCTCGGCGAACTGGAAAAAGCGCAGACGTCGGCGCAGTCGGCGCTCGACATTGCATTGGCGACCGGCGACGCCCAAGGCGTCGAATTCAGTCGCGACAATCTGGCCGACAGCCATGTCGCGCGCGGCGAATTCGGTCGCGCACTCGCCATCTATCGGCAGACACTCGATGACCTGCGCAAGTCGCCGTATCCGCTGACCGAAGGCCTCGTATGGAACGAGCTCGGCAATCTCTATCTGCGCATGGGTGAAGCCGACGATGCGCGCGCTGCATGGGTACACGCACGCGACGTCTGGGCGGCCAGCGGCAATCGATCCGGCATGGCCGAAACCTGGATCAGCGAAGGCGACGCCGCACTCGACGACGGCGCTGCCGCAACGGCCACTGCCGCTTACACGCGAGCACTCGAGATCGCGCGAGTCGATCACCTGCAGAGTCCGCAGCTGCACGCGCTGCGCGGCCTTGGTCGCGTCGCTGCCGCGAATGGCGACGCCGTCGACGCACGCAAACAATTGCGGGCTTCGCTCGATCTTGCACGAAGCGTTGGCGACAGTGCCGGCACGATTGCCGCCGAACTAGCGCTCGGCGATGTCGATGCAAGCGCTCGTCAGTGGCACGAAGCGCGTGAGCGCTATCGCAGCGTGCTCATGGCGGCAACGCGTGCAGCCGATGCGAGCGCACAAGCCGCCGCGCACGCGAGCCTCGCCCGCGTCGATCGCGAGGAAGGCGCGTTCGATGCAGCACAAGTCGCGATTGAGCGCGCGCTCGCGATCGTCGAGACGCAGCGCGCGGAAATTGCCGATCCGGGTTTGCGCACCGGCTTCTTCGCGTCCCAGCACGAATACTACGGGCTTGCGGTCGATATCCAGATGGCTTTGGAGCAGCGCGCGCCCGGCAAAGGCCACGCCGAGCAAGCGCTGGAGATGGCCGAACGCGCCCGCGCGCGCACTCTGCAGGATCTTCTGGCCGAACGCGCGATCGGCACTAATGTCGGCGTCGATCCGGCGCTGCTCGCCGCGGAGCGCAGCGCCGAGGATACCGAGCGCCGGCTTGCCTATCGTCTTGCGCGCAACGGCAACGACACCAGAGGTTCCGCGCACGCCTTGCATCTGCAACGAGAGATCGCGAACGCAGGGCGCGACCTCGACACGGCACGCGGGCGCATCCGGGCGGCGAATCCGCGCTACGCCGAGATTGCGCATCCGGTGCCGTTGCGCATCGCCGATATCCGCGCGCACTTGCTCGATGCCGATACCGCGATTCTCGAATACTGGCTCGGCGAAACGAAGAGCTATCTTTGGACCGTCGATCGTGAAGCCGTACGCAGCTTCGTATTGCCATCGCGGGCAGCGGTTGCGGACGCAGCGCACGCGTTGCGCGATGGCGTCACCGCGCGCGCGCATACCGATGCGAGCACATCGATTGAGCAGCGCATCACGCTGGACGCAAGCGAGGCGGAGCAGAACACGCGCAATGCATCGGCGCTGGTGCAGCTGATTCTGCCGCGCATCGCGCTCGCACATCTGCCGCGGCAATGGGCCATCGTCGCCGATGCGGAACTACAGGACGTGCCGTTCGCGTTGATTGCCAATACCGCCGTCGATGGCGCTGCACCGACCCTCGTGCATCTGCCTTCGATGGGGGCACTGCGCGGACTTCGAAAACTGCCACGTTCGGAAGCGAACGCAGGCGCGGTCGCGATCATCGCCGATCCGGTTCTTGCGCACGACGATCCGCGCCTGCAGGGAAGGCTCGCACATGCCGCACCGGTGAGCGCGTTACAGAACGCAGCGAGCGAAGTCGGTGTCACCGACCTGCCGCGCTTGTCGCAGACGCGCGTGGAGGCGAACGATATCGCCACGCTCGCCGCGGAGAAGTCTTCTCTTTCCTTGCTCGGGTTCGACGCCCATCGCGATGCGGTATTGCGAACGGACTGGACGCACTATGCGATCGTGCATTTCTCGACGCACGCGCTGATCAATGCGCGTCATCCGGATCTGTCCGGTATCGTGCTCTCGCTGTACGACCGCGATGGACATGCCGAAGACGGCTTCCTGCGCATCAACGACCTGTATGCGCTGAACATGCCGGTCGATCTCGTCGTGCTCGGTGTGTGCGATTCTGCACAAGGCCGCAACCTCGGCGGCGAAGGCGTATTCAGCCTGGCGCGCGCGTTCTTTCATGCCGGGACGCGTCGCGTCGTCGCCACGTTGTGGCCGGTCGATGATGGCGCCAGCGCCGTGTTCATGCATTCGTTCTATCGCAAACTGCTGCAGGACCATCAGACGCCGCAGCAGGCGCTCGCTGAGGCGCAAACCGAAATGCGGCAGAATCCACGCTGGCGTGCGGCCTACTACTGGAGCGGCTTCGTCGTGCAGGGCGATTGGCGATGAGCGATGCGGACGATTCCATCACAGCGACGGCGCCGCATGTGCCTGGTTCCGCTGCGTTTGCCGCGCTGCTGCGGCGGCTGCGTGGTGACGACGATGCCGGCGTTGCCTACGAGACCCTGCGCCGCCGCCTGATTCGCTTCTTTCGCCTGCATGTCCCCGCCGAAGCGGACGAACTCAGCGATACGACGCTCGACCGACTGGCCCGGCGCGTCGACGAGGGCGTCGAGGTCGCGAATGTGCCCTTGTACGCGCTTGGCATCGCGCGCCTCGTCCTGCTCGAAGCGCGCGCGCGCTACGCACGGCAGCAACTCGCCGAGGCCGACCCCACGACGTGGCCCGAGGAGGAGGATGCCGACGCAGAGGAGACGACCCAGCTCCAAAAGCGTGCGGTGTCGGCGCTGGCGGCATGCCTGGACCGGGTCGATGCCGTCGCACGCGGCATGATTCTCGACTACTACGCCGCCGATGGCAGCGAACGCATAGGTCGGCGCCAACACCTGGCCAACGAGCTCGGCGTCTCGCTGAACGCGTTGCGCAATCGCGCCCTGCGCCTGCGCGAAGCCCTCGAGGATTGCATCCGTACGCGGCTTGGTCCTCAGGCAGCCCCGTGATGGAACTGCGCCCTGGCACACAAGGAGAGAACCCATCGAGGACCTTCGTGGTGATCTTGACGTGACGACCGAACCCGACGACGACATCCTGCGCGCTTGGCTGCTGCATCGGCTGAGCGATGCAAACGCTGCGGCCGCCTTCGAGCAGCGCGTCCTCGAGGACGACGCATTCGATATGCGCCTACGCGCCATCGAAACCGACCTGCTCGACGACTACGCGCGGCAACGCCTGAACAAACACGATCGGCGTGCGATGGCGCGCTGGCTGCTCGCGACCAGCGCCGATCGTCTGCGCCTGCGCACGGCCATCGCACTCGGCAACGTCATTGCGTCAAATCGAGCACCGCGGCGGGCGATGGCAGAAGCGGGCGCGCAGGGCGCGCAAAGCGTTTCATCGACGCCACGACCATCGGCGGCACGGCCGCTTCGGAGACGGGGCGTGTTTATCTTCGCTGCGGCCGCGGGCGTGCTGCTCGCGCTACTTGCATACGAGCAACGCCATTCACCACTGCAGCCATCGGTCGAGTCGCTCGCCGCGAACGCGCCGACGATCACCCTGCTCGCGAACCTGCAGCGCGGTGCGCAGGATGCGCCCAGCGCCGTGGTCAACATTCCGCGCACGGCGCCCATGGTTCGCCTTCAGGTTGAAGTCGCCAATGGCGATGCTTCGCCTCGCTACACGCTGCAGATCGCGATGGGGACAAACAGCGTTTTCGAATCGCAGTCGCTACCGGCACAGATCAGAGGTCCGTATCGCTTCGTCGAAGTGGCGCTTGCGTCGGCACTGCTCGACGACGGCGACTACCGCGTCCGCCTCGCCGTGGACGGTACCGTCCAACCGCTGCAGGAATGGACGCTGCGCGCTCGCCGACACTGACTAGCGGACTGTAACGCTCATTTCGGGAGCGGCTCGCTCGGTCTCGCGGCGCTGGACTTGGCGTTACGGCGGGCTGTCCTGCCCGCCGGCCTTGCGGCCCAGCTCCGCTGTTCGCGCGCGCTCCTGGCGCGCGCAGTCACTCGGCCCATAGCCACCGCTATGGGCCTCGCTCCGGGCCGGCGCCCAGCACCACGATCCGCTTCGCGATCCATCTCCCAAATGAACGTTTCAGCCCACTAGACTGCCCGCCGCGTGATGTTTTCCGATTTGCTCTCACTCATGGATACGGCGCTATCGCCGCATGAGGAGAGGGGCGCGCAGATGAAAGCGATCGGACCGTTGTTCGCGGGGAAGGCCAAGGCCGCACGTGAAGCCATCACGAGCGGCGTTATTGCGCTGGTGATCGTCTGTTGCGGCGCCCCATTCAAGGTACACGCTGCAGCACCGGGCGCGAGCAGTCCGGTTCGCCTGAGCGGTCATACGCTCGCTGAATTGACGTCGCTGAAGTCGATCGCAGCCGCACCGGTTGCGCTGACCTTGACCCTGACCCTCAGACGCGACGACGAAGCAGGTTTTCAGCACTACCTGCACGACGTGTACGACGCGCAATCGCCCTTGTTCCGACAGTTCCTGACGGCGACGCAGCAAGCGGACCGCTTCGGACCTTCGCCAGCGAGCTACAACGAGGTTGCGGCGTATCTGAGCGCACATCATTTCGAAACCGTGGAAGCGCCGGCCAATCGCATGACACTGAGCGTGCGCGCATCTCGCGCGGATGTCGAAGATGCCTTCGCCGTACACGTGGAAAGCTACGCGAGGGGCGAACGCCGCTTCTTCGCCAATGACGGCGATCCGATCCTGCCGCAGGCCATCGCGGCGCACGTGCAGTCGATCACGGGCCTGTCGAATCTCGCACAACCACACGCGCTGACCCGCGCCCAACCGCCGCACTACTACGAGTGTCCGACGGGTGTCGATCCACAATACTGCGACCTCTACGGCCCGCTCTGCGCGATCTATGCAGGCGCGCGCGCGACCGGCGAATTGCTGCAGGACCTCGAAGGCACCGGCAAGGGCGTGCGCGACTATGCGAAGTCGTTCAACACGCACAACAAGAACGTGCAGGACTATTACGCGGCCTGCCTTGCAAACCAGTTTCCTCTGCAGCCCGCAGGTGCGACAGGCGGACTGGACGCGGTTGCGATGCCCGAAGGTGGCGGCGTGCCGTGGTCGCAGGTCGATGGCTCCGGGCAGACCATCGGGCTCGTCGCATTTGACCAGTACATCACCAGCGACGTCATCAAGTTCCTGCAGCTGATCGGGGCGCCCGCCACCCAGATCAACAACCTCAGCTACGTCACCATCGGTGCCGGCGCCAGCTTTGGTGCGGCCGAAAGTGAAGTCCTGCTGGACATTGATACCGCGATGGCGCTTGCTCCGAATGCCGCTGTCGTCGTCTACAGCGCCGGCTTCGATGGCGCCGG
>JBDSNK010000193.1:0-3618 GCA_039915385.1 Dokdonella sp. | reverse complement strand
GCGAACTCGACGCTGCCGGTATCACGTTGCAGGTGTCCGATATACAGATCGCTCGGCAGGTAATCGGTGTCGCCGAGCATCGAGCGCAGGTAGTCGCGCAGACCGTCTTCATAGTGCCACTCGCATTTTTCGCCGCTGGCCTCGTCCGTCAGGCGCACGGTGAGGTCGGCGCATAGAACGGCCTTCGCGCGCAGTACATGTTTCAGTTTCGACAGCAGGAATTTCGGCGTGTCGAAATATTTCGGATCGGGCCAGAAGCGCAGCGTGGTGCCGGTCTGCTTCTTCGGCACCGTACCGGTCACACTGAGATTGCTCGCGCGATCGCCGTCCTTGAAGTTCATGCGGTAGATCTGGCCGTCGCGGCGAATGGTGACTTCGACACGCGTGGACAGCGCATTGACCACGGAAACGCCAACACCGTGCAGGCCGCCAGAGAACTGGTAGTTGCGGTTGGAGAACTTGCCGCCCGCGTGCAGGCGCGTGAGGATCAGTTCGACGCCGGGGATTTTTTCTTCCGGATGAATGTCGACCGGCATGCCGCGGCCGTCGTCGCTGACTTCGACCGAGCCGTCCGCGTGCAGGATCACTTCAATCGTCGATGCATGGCCGGCGAGCGCCTCGTCGACCGAGTTGTCGATGACTTCCTGTGCCAGATGGTTCGGGCGCGAAGTGTCGGTATACATGCCGGGGCGGCGCTTGACCGGATCCAGGCCGGAAAGAACTTCAATATCGGCGGCGTTGTAGCGGGTGTTCATTCTTTCGTTGGTCCCACTGGAGTTGTGCGGTAGGTGCGGAATGATGCTGTTGTGAGGGCGCCGCAAGGCGCGATGCTCTTGTGATGAGGAAAAAGCATCGCGCTTTCCGGCGCTGCCACATGGCGGCGTGCACGAGGATGGCGAGCAGTGCAGCGAGGGTCAAGCAGCGCGTGCGACAATGGACAATCGCTGTCGCATGGATTGCGATCACTTTGCCTGCCACGACCGAACAAAAGTCCAGCCAGATCCTGCTCTGGCTCGTCGCACTCGGCGTCTTCATGCAGATGCTCGATTCGACGATCGTCAACACGGCGCTGCCGTCGATGGCAGCCGACCTGCACGAAAGTCCGCTGCGCATGCAGTCGGTGGTGATCGCGTACGCCCTCACGATGGCGATGCTGATCCCCGCTTCGGGTTGGTTGGCCGACCGTTTCGGTACGCGGCGCGTATTTTTTTCGGCGATCGTGCTGTTCACTTTCGGCTCGCTGCTGTGCGCGAGTGCGCACAGCCTCGACCAGCTCACGGCGGCGCGCGTGGTACAGGGCGTCGGTGGCGCTATGCTGCTGCCCGTGGGTCGCCTTGCGGTGCTGCGTTCGGTACCGCGCGAGGAATTTCTAGCCGCCATGAGTTTCGTGACGATCCCCGGCCTGATCGGTCCGCTGATCGGCCCGACTCTTGGCGGCTGGCTGGTCGAGGCGATTTCCTGGCACTGGGTCTTCCTGATCAACCTGCCGGTTGGACTGATCGCCGCAGTGGCGACGCTGCGCTTCATGCCGGATGCGCGCAGCGAGGTGGCCCGCTTCGATCTCGGTGGGTATCTGATGCTGTCCTTCAGCATGGTCGCGATTTCGCTGTCGCTGGCTGGCTTGTCGGGACTCGGCGCGCGCCATGCGGGCATGCTGATGCTGCTGATCTTCGGACTGGCGAGTTTCGTCGCCTACTGGTTGCACGCGACGCGCGCGGCGCATCCGTTGTTTCCGCTCGCGTTGTTCTCGGTGCACAGCTATCGCGTCGGCGTGCTCGGCAACCTCTTCTCGCGCCTCGGCAGCGGCAGCATGCCGTTCCTGATTCCGCTGTTGCTGCAGGTTGGCCTCGATCACACGCCGCTGCAGGCCGGCATGATGATGATACCGGTCGCGCTTGCCGGCATCGCCTCGAAACGTCTCATCGTCCCGTTGGTGCGCCGCTTCGGCTATCGACGCGTGCTGCTCGTCAACACGATCCTGGTTGGTCTGGCAATGGCGAGCTTCGCCCTCATCGGTCCAGAGCAGCCGGCGTGGTTGCGCGTGGTCCAGCTCGCGTGCTTCGGCATGGTCAACTCGGTGCAGTTCACCGCGATGAACACGGTCACGCTGCGCGACCTGGAAGGCGACCTTGCCAGCGGCGGCAACAGCCTGCTGTCCATGGTGATGATGTTGTCGATGAGCTTGGGCGTCGCAATGGCGAGCGGATTGCTCGCGGCATTCTCCGGCATGTTCGGCTCCGAACGTGGCGCCGCGACCTTGCCGGCGTTCCACGCGACGTTTATCTGCGTGGGGCTGGTCACGGCGGTTTCGGCGTGGATCTTCTGGCAACTCGAACCAAAGCGGCGTTTCCCGGTGACGGCACCCGCAGATCCGCTCTAGCGACAAACAAAGATGTTGCGCCAGCACGCAGACCATCGATATTTGCGGACTGCAAGCGGCGTTGCAACCCGATCGCGAGGCGCCAGTCAAGCGGAAGCAGCATCTGTGCGCCTTCAGCGGCAGATGCGCGCATCTCCTCACGAAACTCGCCGCGCGCGCGCCGACCCGATAGTATAGGGGTTTCAAGCGGAATGCTTCCCCCATGACCCCCCTGATTTTCGTGACCGGCGGCGTGGTGTCCTCCTTAGGCAAGGGCATCGCCGCGGCGTCGCTGGCTGCCATCCTCGAAGCGCGCGGCCTGCGCGTCACGATGATGAAGCTGGACCCGTACATCAACGTCGATCCGGGAACGATGAGTCCGTTCCAGCACGGCGAGGTGTTCGTCACCGATGACGGCGCCGAGACCGATCTCGACCTCGGCCACTACGAGCGCTTCGTCAATGCGCGGATGACCAAGCGCAACAATTTCACCACCGGTCAGATCTACGAGTCGGTGATCCGCAAGGAGCGGCGCGGCGACTATCTGGGCGGCACTGTCCAGGTGATCCCGCACATCACCGACGAGATCAAGCAGCAGATCGTCAGCGGCGTGAGCGGCGCCGACGTGGCGATCGTCGAAGTCGGCGGCACCGTCGGCGACATCGAGTCGCTGCCGTTCCTCGAGGCGATCCGGCAACTGGGCCTCGATCTGGGGCGCAGCAATACGTGCTACATCCACCTCACGCTGGTTCCATTCATTCCGGCCGCCGGCGAGATGAAGACGAAGCCGACGCAGCATTCGGTGAAGGAACTGCGCGAGATCGGGATCCAGCCCGACATCGTGCTCTGCCGCGCCGATCGCCCGCTGGCCGATAGCGACCGGCGCAAGATCGCCCTCTTCACCAACGTTGCGTACGAGGCGGTGATCCCGGCACTCGACGCCGACTGCATCTACAAGATCCCGGCGATGTTCCATCGCGAAAAGCTCGACGACATCGTCTGCCGCAAGCTCGAGATCGAAGCGCCGCCGGCCGATCTTTCGACCTGGGACCGGATGATCTACACGCTCGAGCATCCCGAGCGCGAAGTCAACATCGCCATGGTCGGCAAGTACGTCGACCTCACCGACTCGTACAAGTCGCTCAACGAAGCGCTGACCCACGCCGGCATCCAGACGAAAAGCCGCGTGCGCATCCATCACCTCGACTCCGAAGAGATCGAGCGCGAAGGCACGGCGGCGCTGACCGGCATGGACGCGA
>JBDSNK010000161.1:0-4990 GCA_039915385.1 Dokdonella sp. | reverse complement strand
CCGTGGAATTGCAGGACGTCAGGCTGCACCACGGCGATCACTTCCTCGATCCAGTTCGGCTCGTCATCCATGAACAGCGCGACCGCCGTCACCAGCAGCGGCAAGGCACGCCGGATCGCCTGCGCCTGGCTCACGCCGACAAAGCGCTGGCTCTTGCGCGTGAAGACGAGGCCGACGGCGTCGACACCGAGCGCGGCGGCGAGACGCGCGTCCTCGGCGCGGGTGATACCGCAGAATTTGATGCGCGTCCTTGCCATGTTCAAAGCGTGACCTCGGCGGGAAGCTGCCATTGAGCAGGATAACGCGGCGCAAGAAAGGTCAGGCCCGATGCTGGTGCGGTGGGTCCTGCGACGCTGCGATCACGCCCGTGTAGCAGCTCGGCCAACCATTGCGGCGCACGCTCGCCGCGACCAATCGGCAGCAGCGAACCGACGATGTTGCGCACCATATGGTGCAGGAACGCGTTCGCCTCGATCTCGATCGAGACGTCGTCGCCTATGCGCGTGACCGTTATCTCGCGCACATTGCGCATCGGAGATTTCGCCTGGCAAGCGACCGTGCGGAACGCACTGAAATCGTGTTCGCCAATCAAGGCCTGCGCCGCCTGTTGCATCGGCTCGACATCCAGCGGGGCGCGCTCCCAGGATACAAAGCGAGCGCGCAGCGCAGGTCGGATCGGACGATTGAGAATCAGGTAGCGATAACGCCTCGCGCGAGCGCCGAAGCGCGCGTGGAAATCGTCGGCCACGCGCTGCGCCCACAAGACGGCGACGGCCGGGTCAAGACGCGAAGTCGCACCGAGAACCCAGGCGCGGTCGCTGCGTTCGGAAGCACTGTCGAAATGCACGACCTGACAGTGCGCATGCACGCCGGCATCGGTTCGTCCGGCGCACGTCACCTCGACGGAATGCGCCGCAACGAACGACAATGCCGTCTCGACGGCGCCTTGCACGCTGCGTCCGTGCGACAGCCGTTGCCAGCCGAAGAAGTCGGTGCCGTCGTATTCGATGCCGAGGGCGATGCGCAATGGCGGGAATCGAGAATGGGGAATCGGTGATAGTAGAACGAACTGCCCCGTTCTTACGATTCCCTACGCTCGATTCTCCATTCTCTGCTTCTCAGCGAATCTCCGCGATCAGACGATGCGCCTCGGTTTTCTGCGCGTCGCTTCCCTCGGCGACCACTTCCTCCAGCATCGAACGAGCGCCTTCAGGGTCGCCCATATCCATGTAGGCCTTGGCGAGATCGAGCTTCGTGCCAATCGCATCGTCGACCGGGAAATAGTCGACATCCAGATCGGCTGCCTTGTGGGCTGCCGGCATCGCCGCAGGGGTGCTGTGGGTCACAGGCGCCTCGAGATCCAGTGGCGGCAGGGAGAAGTCGAAACTCTCGTCATGCTTGGCTTGCAGATTCGTCGCTGGCGCAGAGGCCGCTGCAAAATCTTCGTGACCGAGATTGAAGCCGAGGTCTTCGTCTGGTTCGGCGTACGCGGCGCCAGCAGAGGGCCTACGGCTTGGCGCGGTCACATTCTCTTCGTGAGCGTCGTATCGCGGACGTTCGAACGTGTCGGCATGCGCGCTGGCCAACGCCGCATCGGTGTCGTCGAAATGCGCAACGTCCGAGAAGAGCGGGTTGTGCGGCGCAAGCTCCTGGCCCATCGCCTGCGCTTCGAGCCATTCAGGCTGGTGCGCGTCATCTACCTGCGCGTGCATGTCGGCCGCCGCGTCTTCGAAGCGGGCAACATCGCGTTCGGCGTAATACAAGCTCAGCAGCTCGAGGTGGAGACCCACGTTCGACGGATCCATTTCCAGCTGTTCACGCAGACTGGCTTCCTCTTCCTCGAGGGAGCCGACTGCGCCGCTGCCAGCCGGCTTCAGCGGTGACTGCCCGAAGGAATCGGCAATCGAACCACGACCGTTGCCGGCGGGCAGCGCCTTGCGTTTGCGCAAGCCGAGGACGCCACCAAGCAGCAACAGGACGCCTACACCGAGCGCCGCAGGTTTTACCCAAGATGCCTCGTACCATGGTGTTTCAACAGGAGCGAGCGGCTTGACGCTGCTGATCGGTTTGGACAAGGCTGGCGTAGTCGCTTTCGGCGGTACTGGCGGCGAGGCAGGGGTCGTCGCAGGCGAGGTCGAAGTCGTCGGTGGGGTAGCCGCCAGCGGCGTCGTGGTCGATACGGCGGTGGCCGCTGATGTCGATGAAGGCGCCGATGGTGTTGTGGCAGTCGCGCCTGTGGTCGGTGTGGTCGTTGACGCAGTCGTTGGCGACGTCGTCGCGGACTTGCCGGCGTCCGCCGGCGTCGGCGCACTGCTGCCCGCTTCGCCCCAGATGTCCTGCTTTTCGATCTTCGTATTCGGTGTTGCCGCAGTGGCCGGTGTCTTCGGCGGCGTGACGGCTGTCGTTGTGGCCGCTGCCGGCGTGCTCGACGTTGTCGGAGGCGTTGCCACAATCGGGGCCGGCGGTGTCGTCATCTTTGGGGCAGTCGCGGTAGCGACAGTCGCCGGCGTGGATGCCGACGGCAGCGGTGTCGCAGGCGGCGCAGGTTTGGCCGTGCTCGTGGCCGACTTTTCCTGCATCTGCTTCAGCTTCTGCTGCAAATCGGCGATCTCGGAGTCCTTCAGGCCGATCAGACGATCGTTCTTGTTCTTGAGATCTTCCAGTTCCTTGACTCGCGATTTCAGTTCGCCGGACTCCTGCTGCTGCGTAGTCAGGGTCTCCTTGGTACGCGCAAGTTCGGATTTGAGCTCGCTGGTCGCGGCAGCACTGCCGGCGCCGCTGCCCGGGCGATCCGCCATTGCCATGCTGTCCTTGCCGACCTTAGGTGGAACCAGGGCGAGATGCTCGTCGGCCTTGGGAGCGGCCGACGCTTTCGGGGGCTTCGGCGGCGCCGTCGCAACCGTGGTAGGCGTTGGTGTCTTGCTGCTGCCGGCGTCGGCAACGCGCGTCGGACTTGCCCGTCCGCCGCGCCAGTCTTCGACCTGCGCATGCACCTGAGCCGCAGCTTCACTGACGGAGCCGATAGCCTTGACTTCGTCGGCCGAGGGAACGCGCAGGATCGCACCGCGCTTCAAGGCATTGACGTTGTCCTTGTAGAACGCAGTCGGGTTGTTCTTGAGCAGGGCCAGCATCATCTGATCGATGTTGGTACCGCTGACCCGCGTTGCATGGGCAACCCCGGACAACGTCTCACCCGCCGCTACCGGACCGTACTCGCCCGCATTGACCTTGCGCGATGGCGTCGCCGCCACAGCAACCGGTGCCGGTGTCGGCACTGCGCGCGGGGTCGGAAGTGCCGCCGGGGCTGGCGTCTGTGCCGCTACCTGTGAAGTGTCGTGACGTTTTACGATCGCTGTGCTGGGCGCCGAAGCAACCGCGCTGGTGGTCGCGGCACCGCGGGCTGGGGCGCTCACCGGCGGATCGAGCAGGACCGTGTATTCACGCAGCAGTCGGCCTTTCGGCCAATTCGCCTCGACCAGGAAGTCGAGGTAGCTGTCACGAACAATGTCCTTGCTGGTGACCTTGATCACCATCTCGCCGTTTGCCCCCTTACCGAGGGTGAAGTCCAGCGGGATGCTCAAATGCGCCCGATTGATACCGACGCGCTCGAAATCTTCCGCGGCGGCAAGGTTTACCAGCAGGCCTTCGGCTTCGCCGGCAGTGCCTTGGATGATCGGAATTTCCGCGTCAAGCGGTTGATTCAATTTGGATTTGACGTGAACGGGGCCGAGGCCCAGCGCCAGCGCATTCGTTCCGCCCAGCGCGAGCGCGATCGCAAGCGACAGTTGCAGCGGTCGTTTCATCTAGGCATGCCCCCCAAGGCGCAAAAAAGTACGTGTATCGAGAACTTCTCGAAACTGGCTTATAACACAACCGTAACTATAGATCACAGATACGTTTTCGCAAATAGCAGGCCGACATCACAGATACGTTTTGACAAGCAGCTCGGCAACCTGCACTGCATTCAATGCCGCGCCCTTGCGGATATTGTCGGAGACGATCCACAGATCGAGCCCGCGCGGATGCGAAATGTCCTCGCGTATGCGACCGACGAAAACCTCGTCCTTGCCGGCCGCATGCGACACCGGTGTCGGATATCCACCGGGCTTGCGCTCATCGACAACCACGACGCCCGGAGCATTTTCTAACAGTTCGCGCGCCATCTGCGCCGTGATCTTGTCGCGGGTTTCGACATGAACAGCCTCGGAGTGCCCGTAAAACACCGGTACGCGTACCGCCGTCGGGTTCACCTGGATCGTTTCGTCCTCGAGGATCTTGCGCGTCTCCCAGACCATTTTCATCTCTTCCTTGGTGTAGCCGTTGTCCTGGAAGTCGTCAATCTGCGGAATCAGGTTGAACGCGATCTGCACCTGGAACTTCTTCGTTTCTACATCCTGGAAGTTGAGCAGCGCGGCAGTCTGGCTGCCGAGCTCTTCGGCCCCGGAACGGCCGCCACCGGACACCGATTGATAGGTTGCGACATTGATACGTTCGATGCCGACCGCGCGATGTATCGGTGCAAGCGCAACCAGCATCTGCATCGTCGAGCAGTTCGGATTGGCGATGATGCCGCGCTTTGTGTACTGCGCAATCGCATGCGGATTGACTTCGCTGACGACAAGCGGGACATCGACCTGATAGCGAAACTCCGAGGTGTTGTCGATGACGACGGCACCGGCCGCTGCCGCACGCGGCGCATGCACGCGCGAAACCGATCCGCCAGCAGAGAAAAAAGCAATATCGATGCCGTTGAAATCGTAGTCGGCAAGATTGCGCACGCTGATTTCGCGATCGTCAAACGTGATCGTGCTGCCCGCCGAGCGTTCGCTGGCAAGCGGTACCAATTCACCGATTGGAAATTTCCGCTCCTTCAGAATGGCGAGCAGGCTTTCGCCAACCATGCCGGTCGCGCCCACGATGGCCACGTTGTATCGGTCGTTGCTGGACATCTTTTGCTTCCTTTGTCATTGAGGGAACGGCTTCAGCCACG
>JBDSNK010000110.1:0-5037 GCA_039915385.1 Dokdonella sp. | reverse complement strand
GAAAATCTGCGCGTCATGCTTGCACCTTCGCGTGCGCATCGATGTCCCTTGTGGGCGGAACATTGGCCCTCAAAGGCGCACGGCTGATCCTTGCTGATGGAACAGTGACCCTCGCAAACGCAGGTGAGCACTGGCAGAGGATCATCACTTCTCCGGCGAAAACCACGGGTGCGCCTCGACGTGACCATCGCTGGACCGGAAATTCGCGACGGTGTTCCTCCAGTGCCATACGCTGACCCTCGAACACGCATCGCTGGCCCTTGGATACTCGGCATTGACCCTCGCAGGCGCATGCGTGCGCGACAAGAGGATCATTGTTGCTCTCGGGAACGCGGTCAGAACACGTTACCGTGGCGACGTCCATTTTTGAGAGCCCGCAATTGAGCCGAAAGCCGGGGTCAGAGTCTGAGGTTTCCCCACGATTCCCCAAGTGTAATCAGAGGTTTGCGCGCGTCCTGATTGAACGGTACACGCATGATGCGGTCATTCCTCACGGGTTACGAAGCCAGAGGGGACGACACCATGCGCGCAAGCGAAGTATTGCAAAAGTGTCTTGGCGAATCACTGAACACGATGCACGCGCTGCGCAGCCGCGTCCTTCTTCGGGCAGTCGAGGCACTCGTTCGTGGACGCCGGCTGACGTTGATGGATCTTGCGCGCTCATGGCCTGGCGCGGAGCGAAACTGGGGTCAGAGTGCACTTTCAGGCTTAGCCTTCGGAACACGAGCGTCGCAATGTTGGAAAGTCGACTCTGCCCCCCGTTCCGGTGGAATGTAGCTCGATCGCTGCGTAAAGTGACATGGCTGCCGCCTGTCGCGTTGCGACTGTTTGAACGTCGCGGTTCCAAACGTACCGTCACGCGCATGTGGCGACGACATGAGTCTTCAAGGTGCATTTTTCCTTCTCCAATGACAAGCAGTACCGTCAAACACAAGATCTTGAAGCGATTGATGATGTCGACCGCTCTGATTTGCTTAGCCGCTTGCAGCGAGTCGCCGACGAGAGTCGACAAGATTCCTGATCCAAGAGATACGCCTGAATACCAAGACCTCTTGGCGCACGGCCATCCGGACTGGCCCATTGACGAACTGATCAGGTTCAAGCCAGGGCGACCAAGGGCTTTTGATACCTTGAGCTCCTCCACAACAGAAGGTTCGCCAACATTCCGAAACCGGGGTCAAAGTGCACTTCAGTCTTTGCCTCGAGAACACGCGCATCCCCATGTTGAAAGTCGACTCTGACCCCGGTTTCGCTGACCTCGGTTTCGACTCTGACCCCGGTTTCGGCTTGCTTCAGCGATCCCGTGCAACACCATCGTGGCATTGACTAACTATTGAGAAGGAAAGAACTCGTGACAAATCCAGGTGTTCGACTGTTCGCTGTTGCGGCGCTTTGCGCTGCGTTGTGCTCTTGCGCAACCGGCTACCAAAAAGAGAGTTCTGCGTTAGGGACTGGCGGATACACAGACAGCAAGATAGCTGATGGCCGATACCGGATTACGTATCTCGTCAACGCCTTCTCTTCAAAAGCAGAAGCGTTGGGCTTCTGGCATCGCCGCGCGAAAGAACTGTGCGGCAACGACACCTACTGGTTCCACACGACCGAATCCTTCAAGGAGATGAAGGATGGGTACAACTATCACCAGTTTCCGTATGTTGACGGGACGGTGGATTGCAGGCGCGCTCGTGATTAACATGAATTTCTGCGCGGGGTCTGTTCCATATTTCGGTGGAAACCGGGGTCTGGAAACCGGGGTCAGAGTGCACTTTCCTCAAAGCTCCGCGGTTTCGATGGCCTGCCGATCTTCCCCGGTCCTGCGCGACGACCTAGCTGCACTTGGATCGCGGCCCGAAACTGCCCGCTTCCGTACGCATGCTGACGCTGGAGATGCGCGCGGATGCTGACGATGTCCTCGTCATTCAGGGCTTCACGAATCAGCGCGCGATAGGCGTCGCATCGCTCAGGAACGGGGGTCAGAGCACCTTATTCCGAGTCGGATAGTGCGCATGAAATGCACGGGCGATGAACGGCGCGGACGAAACACCGTCACCAAACTGCGACGTGCCACGTAGCAAAAGATGCTCTGACCCCGTTCCTCATTCCGGCAAGCGGATCACCTCTTGCGTGCGAATCAACCGGAAGGCTTTGTCTAAACCATTCTTCCTCCACGGCCATCTCAATGGGTAGGCATCTACGGAGATTTCAATGCCGATCATGCCCGGACTGGTTGAAACTCGCGCTCGATCGACGCTCCCTGTTCGATCGAATGAAAGCGAGACTGAAGTACGGTGTCGGCGGCCCTCTGTCTGGCATGGGCGGGAATTCACCAGCACGTCGGCGCGCATCTGCTGCCCATTCCGCCGTTCCCAAGCGCGGCACGACACCGCCGAGGCTTGCTTCACGCGGCGTGGCGCGCCCGGGCGCAATCTCTTCCAAGGACTCGCCATGAGATCAAGCTGGCTTCGCGCACTGTGCGCCGCGGCCATGCTTTTCCTGGTACTCGACGTTGCCAATGGACAGGCGGGCAAACCACAAATCGGCCCATGGGGATTCGATGTGGCGGGCATGGATCGAGCCATCAAGCCTGGAAACGACTTCTTCCGCTACAGCAGCGGAGTATGGATGGCGAATACCCCAATCCCGCCGGATCGCTCGTCGTGGAGTCCGTTCTTCATCCTGCGCGCAAATGCGGAGGCGGACGTCAAAGCCATCGTCCAGGCGGCTGCAAGCCGGCCGAATGCGCCGGGATCGATCGAACAAAAGGTCGCCGACTACTACATCTCGTATCTCGACACGGATGCCATCGAGAAAGCGGGACTCGCACCGATCGCCGGCGACCTTGCTGCGATAGCCGCAGCGCGCTCGCATGACGATGTCGCGCGCCTCATGGGACGCCGCGACATCGACGTGGGCGGACCCTTCTCGATCACGCCCTGGCCTGACGCGAAGAATCCCGATCGCTACGGTGTGAATATCGTCCAGTCAGGTCTGGGTCTTCCCAATCGCGACTACTATCTGAAGAGCGAAGCAAAGTTCGTCGAGATGCGCGGCAAGTACCACGCCTACATCGAACGATTGCTGTCGCTTGGCGGTTATCCACATGCTGCGCGTTCCGCCAACGCCGTTGCCGCGCTCGAAACGAAGATGGCAACACTGCACTGGTCCACGGAGAAGCGCGGCGATCGCGACCTGACCTATCACCCAAAATCGCGGACCGAGCTGGTGGAGTTCGCGCCGGATTTCCCGTGGGCGGCGACGTTGTCCGCTGCGGAGATACCGAATCAGGATTTCTTCATCGTGAAGGAACTCGATGCCGTCGGCGGGCTGGCGAAGCTGTTCCGCGCGACACCCGTCGTGACCTGGCGCGCGTACATGACGTTCCAGTACCTCAACGCCATGGCGGACGTGTTGCCGAGAAACCTCGACGACCTTGCCTTCGATTTCAACGGCAGGACGCTTTCAGGACAACCGCAGAAGCGTGAGCGCTGGAAACGCGCGACGGTGGCGTTGAATTCAGCTCTTGGCGAGGCTGTCGGCGCGCTCTATGTGCGCGGGCACTTCACGCCGGAGGCAAAGACACGGGTGGCGTCGCTGGTCGAGAGCTTGCGCGCTGCCTACCGCGCCCGGATCGCGCGTGTGGCCTGGATGTCGGAGGAAACAAAGCAGGCAGCATTTCGAAAGCTCGACAAGTTGCGCGTCAAGATAGGCTACCCGGACAAATGGCGTGACTACTCCACGCTGGATATTCGTCCTGGCGATCCCGTCGGCAACCGCAAGCGCGCGAAATGCTGGGAATGGCGTCGCCGGATAGCGCGCCTAGACAAGCCTACGGACCGCGACGAGTGGGGCATGACACCGCAAACCGTGAATGCCTATTACAATTCGTATTTCAACGAAATCGTGTTTCCCGCGGCGATCCTGCAACCTCCATACTTCGACGCCGACGCCGACCCGGCGGTCAACTACGGAGGCATCGGCGGCGTCATTGGGCATGAGATGGGACACGCGTTCGACGATCAGGGGGCGAAGTCGGATGAAGACGGCATCGAGCGTACGTGGTGGAAAGCCGAAGACGTCGCCCAATTCAAGACGCTGGTGGCGAGACTGGCGGCGCAGTATTCGCAATTCGAGCCCCTGCCGGGCGCGCGCCTCAACGGCAATCTGACGCTCGGTGAGAATATCGGCGACAACGGCGGTCTGAGCATTGCGCTGGAGGCATACCAGATTTCGTTGCGGGGAAACGAACCGCCCGTCATGGACGGATTTTCGGGGACCCAGCGCTTTTTCCTTTCCTGGGCCCAAACGTATCGCGAGAACATTCGCGAAGTGCAACTGCGCGCGAACATCACTTCCGACCCCCACAGTCCGGCGGAATTCCGCGTCAACGGCGTCGTGCGCAATATGGATGCGTGGTACGACGCGTTCGGCGTGAAGCTCGGCGACAGGCTGTATGTAGCGCCCGCAAACCGTGTGCACATCTGGTAGGTGCCGCTCTGAACTCGAAGGTCGAATCTAAGGGAATCCAAGGGGACGGAGCAACTGTCTTGAAGTCACGTCGTCCGGAGCTCGTTGTTTGAGGCATCGCGCATCCTAGCGTTGAGGATCACCAGCAGCTTTCGCATAGTAGCCACTATCGCGACTTTCGCAGCTTTGCCTCGCGCGCGCAGACCTTGATAGAACTCGCGCAGTCTGGGTTCATAGCGGATGGAGGTGAGCGTTGCCATGTAGAGGACGGCGCGGATATTTCTGCGTCCTCCCCACACATGGCGCCGACCTCGCATCAAGCCGCTATCACGCGCCAGTGGCGTGACCCCGACCAGCTTCGCCGAAACCGGGGTCAGAGTGCACTTTCAGTCTTTGCCTCGGGAACACGCGCACACCCATGTTGAAAGTCGACTCTGACCCCGGTTTCGGAACATGCGGCGTTCACAGCACTGGCGCCCAATCGCCTCGATCGCTGTACTGCCTATCGAGAGTTGCTGCGGGAATCGATCAGCGACGACGACCTCGACACGATTCGGCAACACGTCCAGCAAC
>JBDSNK010000064.1:0-6567 GCA_039915385.1 Dokdonella sp. | reverse complement strand
CCCGCTACTGCGGTCGGCGATCGCGCGGCAGATGGTTGACCAGGAATTCCATCTGGTCGGCGAGGATGTTGCGGTTGGAAAGAATCAGGTGCTCGACCCAGCTCGGCCGGTACGGCACAGCCAGCAGAGGCATGCCGGCTTGCTGCGGCGTGCGGCTGCCTTTCTTCACGTTGCATGACCAGCACGCCGTGACCACGTTGACCCAATTGTCGCGGCCGCCCTTGGAGACCGGGATCACGTGGTCGCGAGTCAGGTCACCGCGATGGAAATGATCGCCGCAATACATGCATAACATGCGATCTCGTGCGAACAGCGCGACATTGGTCAGTGCAGGCGCCGGATCAAACGCGGCAGGCCGCGCGTGCCCGGTGCTGGCAACGATGGGATGCAGTTCGAGCAGGCTTTGCGAGCCGGTGTCGCGGTTCATGCCGCCGTGAATGGTCAGGCAAGTGTCGCCCAGGGTCCACGCAACCGCCCCGCGTACATACAGACAGACCGCGTCCTGCCAGCTCATCCAGTCAAGGATGCGCCCGCTGGAGTCCAGGGACAGGACGCGGGTGTTGTGGATGTCGCCGGAAGCTTTGACTTCCGCAAGCATGTGACCTCCGTTCTCATATGTGAAAATCGGTGGCTCAACATCCCCGAAGGGGTGCCGCCGCGCAGCATAGAACAAAAGTTTCGTGTTGGGAAAATGACCGTGGTGTTGCCGCAAGGCGGGCAGGGCCACGCATTGGCCGCCACGCGGCATCTGCGTGGATTTCCCCCGACTACTTCGACAGCGGCTTGGCCATGCGCAGCAGGTCGATACCGTAGCCGTGGCGTTCGTACAGCGCACGTGCGCGCGCGTTGCCGGGGAAGACGGCGAGGGTCAGATGACGGCAGCGATGCTGCTTGGCCCAGTGTTCCGCGAACCCGAGCAGGGCGCTGCCGATGCCGCGTCCATCGCAACCTGGCGCGACTGCGAGGTCGGAGATATGGCAGTTCTGCGCAGTGGTGAACGCATCGGTCACCGTCTGCAAGTGCAGGAAGCCGATGCGCTTGCCGTCCTCTTCCTCGACGACAAACAGGTGCGAGCCTGCTGGCTGTTCGTTCAAGTGGCGTTCGACATCATCGCGGATACCCTGCGCGCATTCGTGGGGTTTGCGCCAGGCCGGCAAATCGAATTCGACCAGGCGGCCGCACAGGCCGAGGATGAAGGCGTCATCGTCCGCGCGCGCGAGACGGATGGACGCGCTGGCGCCGGAAGCGAGGGTCAAGGGTTCCATGGCTGTATCGTTCGTATGAAAAGCACGGTCTGCTCAAGATAAAGAAAGCACCCAACCACGGCGTCACACATCGGCGCGCGAATAATTCGTGAGCATCCCCCTGAGCATCGTAGCACCGCGCCAATACGCGGTCTTTGTGCGGTGCACGCGCGCTCCGGCGCGCCTGCGTGCGATCGCGCTGCTTAACCGAACTGGGCGTCCGTCATTCCCGTCAACGTCGCCGCGCCGCTCCTGATTGCCGCGACATGCGTGTGGATGCGCGGCAGGATGCGTGCAAAGTAGAAGCGCGCGGTATGCCGCTTGGAGGCCTTGAAATCGGCGGATTGCTTCGATGCATCAGCCGCGATCACGCTGCTCGCCCACAGGTACGCGAGGGCAATGTAGCCCGAGTAGAACAGGTAGTCGAACGCGGCGGCACCCATTTCCTCGGCGTTCGCGCTCGCGCGCTTGCCGATATCCTGCGTGAGCTCGCCCCACTGTTTCGTCGCCGCGGCTAGCGGGTCGATGAATTCCGCCATCGCCGCATCGCTCGCATGCTTTGCGCAGAACGCGCCGATCTCGGCAAGGAAATGCTTGAGGCCGACGCCTTGCAGCTGCATGACCTTGCGCCCAAGCAGGTCGATCGCCTGGATCTGGGTCGTGCCCTCGTACAGCGTCGTGATCCGCGCATCGCGTGCGAATTGTTCCATGCCGTTCTCGACGATGTAGCCGTGGCCGCCATAGATCTGCAGACCGTGATAGGTGCATTCGATGCCGGCTTCGGTGAGCAGGCCCTTGACGATCGGCGTCAGGAACAAGACCAGGGCCTCGGCGCGTTCGCGTTCCGTCGCATCGGTCGTGTGCTTGGCGATGTCTTCCTGCAGATACGCATACAGGCCGAGCAGGCGGCAGCCTTCGGCAAACGCCTTCTGGGTCAGCAGCATGCGCCGCACGTCCGGCTGCACGATCAGCGGATCGGCTGGCTTGTCCGGAAATTTCGGACCGGACAGCGACCGCATCTGCAGACGATCGCGCGCGTATGCGAGCGAATTCTGGTACGCGCGTTCGGTGAGTCCGAGGCCCTGCAGACCTACCGCAAGACGCGCGGTATTCATCATCGTGAACATCGCGGCAAGCCCCTTGTTCGGCTGACCGATCATCCAGCCTTCGGCGCCGTCGAAGTTCATCACGCAGGTGACCGAGCCGTGGATGCCCATCTTGTGTTCGATCGATCCGCACGCGAGCGTGTTGCGCGCGCCGACCTTGCCGTCCCTGCCGACCTTGAACTTCGGCACCAGGAACAGCGAAATACCCTTCACGCCGGCCGGCGCATCCGGCAAACGCGCGAGCACGAGGTGCAGGATGTTGTCGACGAAGTCGTGTTCGCCCGCCGTAATGAAGATCTTGGTGCCGCTGACGCGATAGCTGCCGTCGGCTACCGGCTCCGCTTTTGTCTTCAGCAGACCGAGGTCAGTGCCGCAGTGCGGCTCGGTCAGGCACATGGTGCCGGTCCACTGCCCCGACACCAGCGGCTTCAGGAACACTTCGCGCTGCCAGTCCTCGCCGTGATGCTCGAGCGCCGATGACGCGCCGTGCGACAGCATCGGGTAGTTGCCCCACGACAGATTGGCCGCGTCGATCATTTCCTTGAGCGCCGCACCGACGGTTTCCGGCAGGCCTTGTCCGCCGAATTCCTCGCGCGCAGTCAGGCCGATCCAGCCGCCTTCGACGTACTGTGCAAACGCTTCCTTGAAGCCCTTCGGCGTGCGCACGCTGTGGGTGCCTGGATCGAAGACGCAGCCTTCGACGTCGCCGATCTGGTTGAGCGGAGCGAGCACCTGTTCGGTGAATCGGGCGGCCTCGTCGAGCACGGCATCGATGAGGTCGCGTGTTGCATTTTCGCAGCCGGGCAGGCGCGTGTAGGTCGATTCGACATTGAGGACATCGAACAGCGCAAAGCGCAGATCAGCGAGCGGGGCGGCGTAGCGACTCATGGAGTTCTCCGTGACGTAGTCGCGCTGCCTGGTTGTTCCAGCGCCGCGACGTTCGATGGGTTTTCTATGTCATTCGCGCGTTCGCGCGCCTGACGGTCGAGAAAAGCATGACTGCAGCAGTCAGCGATACGTGTTCGCCACGCCCGGTACCGGCGACAGCCGGCTCGCCGTGTCGAACTTGAAACTTTCGTTCGGCTCGCTGGTATCGATCGAGCCCTTGAGCTGATACGCGAACTCGCTGCTCGCGGGCAGTTTCAATGAAGTCTTCAGCGCTGCCTCGACCACGTCTCCGCTGTTGCCGACGATGTCGAGATCCGGTGCGATCGTTATCTCGCCCGCATCCTTGCCGTCGATCGTGAGCTTCGCCTTGAGCGCGCTGAAGTGCATCGAGAACGTGCTGAAATTCTGGATGCGCAGCACGAGCTTCCAGCTGCCATCCGCCAACACCGAGAGCTGCTGGATGCTGGCGGTCGACGGATGCACTTTCCTCACCGGGCCGCCACCGCACGCGCAGAGGAGGCTGGCGAAGATGAGCGAGGCGAGCAGGTTTCGCAGTGACATGGAAGCCTCAAACGATCGTTTGAATCGGATGTCTAGCCTACCAAAGCCGGTTCGCTACGCAAAGCCTGCTAGTCGGACGGCCCGTGTGCATTCGTACCCGCAGGTGTTGAGTCGGAAACAGCGTTTGTTCCGGTAGCAAACGTCGCGCGGCGCGCCACGAATTCCGCGATGGGTACCTGGCGCACGATGCGGCCTGCTGACAGGCGCACGACTTCATCGGCGAGTGCGCCGACTTCGTCGGCCTGATGAGTGACCAGGACCGTGAACACGCGCAATTCCTGTTTGAGCCGACGCAGGTAGTCGAGGACCTGCGTGCGCGCTTCGGCATGCAGTCCGGTCAGTGGCTCATCCAGCAGCAGCGCGCGCGGGTTGCACAGCAGGGCGCGGCCGACGGCGACGCGCTGGCGCTCGCCGCCGGAAAGATTTTGCGGACGGCGATCGAGCAGGGAGACGAGCTCGAGCAGGTCGACGATGGTCGCGAAGTCGATATCGCCCGCGCTATCGCGCGCCGCAGCGCCATACAAAAGGTTTTGACGCACGCTCAAGTGCGGAAACAGGCGGCCGTCCTGGAACACGTAGCCGATGCGGCGTTTCGAAACCGGTACACACACGTTGCGTGCACTGTCCAATAGCAGTTCACCATCAATCGCGAGGCGGCCGGATTGCGGCGCAAGCAGGCCGGCGATTGCATTCAGCACGCTGGTCTTGCCGGCACCCGAATGGCCGAACAATGCCAGCGTGCGTGCGTCGGAACGGAACGCGACATCGATATCAAGATCGGTGAACGCATGACGAAGGCTCAGCTCAATCATCGGCACGACTCCGCCAGGATGCGCCGCCGGCAATCATCGTTGCCGCGGCGCTTGCCGCGAAGGCCACCACGAGCGACACGAGGGCAAGTCGGCGCACGCCGGGCATGCCGCCGGGCGTATTCAATAGCTCGTAAATGGCAATTGGCAGAGTTCGGGTTTCGCCCGGGATATTGGAAACGAAGCTGATCGTCGCGCCGAACTCGCCGAACGCGCGCGCGAACGAGAGCACGCAGCCGGCTGCGATGCCGCGCAACGACAATGGCAGCGTTATCGACGTGAAACGCCGCCAGGCGCGCGCGCCAAGGGTCTCCGCGGCGGCTTCGAGGCGACGATCGACGTTGTCGAATGCGACGCGGATCGACATCACCAGCAACGGGAATCCCATCACGGCTGCCGCGATTACCGCGCCCGTCCAGCGGAATGCGACGATGATGCCGATGCGGGCCAGCCACTCACCGAACGCGCCATGGCGACCGAACAGTGCGAGCAAGGCGTAGCCGGTCACCACCGGCGGCAGGATCAGCGGCAGGAACATCAACGCCTCGATCAGCACGCGCCCGTGAAAGCGCTTGCGCGACAGCAGCCACGCGAGTGCGAGCGCGAATGGCAATGCGCAGACCACGCTGAGCAGGCCGACGCGCAGACTCAACGCCAGCGCCTGCCACTCGTCGGGTGTCAGCGCACCCATGCGGGCACGATGCGCATTGCGTTACCTGGGCGGTGCATCGAAGCCATATTCGCGAAAGATCGCCTGTTCGGGTGCGCTGCGCAACAGCTCGAGCAGCCTGTGCGCAGCGGGCGAATCGTTGCCGGCGATGAGCGCGGCCGGATACACGATCGGCACATGGGTGGACTCAGGGAACATCGCGACGATGCGCACGCCGGATTCGGAAACCGCATCGGAGCGATAGACCACGCCGAGAGCCGCTTCGCCGCGCACAACGAAGTTGAGCGCGGCACGCACGTTTTCCGCCGATACCACGCGCGCGCTCACCTGATCCCACAGGCCAAGCGTGGTCAACGCGGCTTTGGCGTACTTGCCGGCCGGCACGCTGTTGGGTTCGGCCAGCGCGAGATGACCGTCCTTGCCGAGCGCGCCGGTGATATCGACGCCAGGCGCAAGGTCGAGCTTCAGCGTGCTGTCGTTCGGCGCGATAAGCACGAGCTTGTTGCCAAGCAGGTTCACACGACTGCCGGCGACGAGCAGTTTCCTTTCGTCGGCATAGTTCATCCAGGCCTGGTCCGCCGAAACGAACAACGCGGCAGGTGCGCCGGCCTCGATCTGCTTTGCCAGCTGCGAGCTCGCCGCGTAGCTGACCTTGACGTTGCCGAGTGCGACCACTTCGGGCAATTCGACGATCTTGTCGAGCGACGGTTTCAGGCTCGCCGCGGCGAAGACGAGCAGGTCGTCGGCATGCGCCGCGAGCGGGGCAAGCAGCAGGCAAGCACCTAGCAGCAGGCGCGTGAAAGCGAGATCAAGGCGCACTATCGGCACGCAGCGTCGGCGAATCATCGGTGCCGCTCCGCTTCGATAGGTCAGCTGACCATATCGCTTCCGGCATCGACATGCGAACCATCGCCCAAAAACGAAAAGAGGATTCGGCCGAATTCCGATGACTCACACGATTGTGCGTCTCATCTCGCTGCTCAATAGGACCGGCGGGAAATGCGGAAGCCGCCATTGCTCGGCGCGACGTCGGCCTATCCGCGCCAGTGGTTACCACCTCAACGCCGGATGGCGCAATCCGCAGCATAGGCGCAGTGCTAAACTGCGGACACATTCATGTGTTCGTCGATACCCTGGGGAGTGGATCGTCATGTTCTACATCGCTTGCAAGCGATTTTTCTTTGCTGTTGCTCTTTCCTTCACCGTATTTTCAATTCATCCGGCTGCGGCTGCCGACTTTGTTGGTGCAAATCTTGGTGCCATCCCTGACAACGACCCAGCTGGCCGTG
>JBDSNK010000048.1:0-18430 GCA_039915385.1 Dokdonella sp. | reverse complement strand
GAATTGCGTGCACAGGAAACTCTCATGGCGCACTTCGAGCACATGGCGCAAGTCACGACCGTCGAGGCTGCGCGGCAGCAGATCGAGGAATGCGGCAAAGTCATCCGGTTCGAAGGACTTGTGCGCCGGAAACTGCCAGTTGATCGGGCCGAGGCGGTCGCCGAGCTCGGCGATACCGCCATTGACGAACGCTTTGATCGATTTTCCGGCGTGCGCAAGTACCTTGCGATCGGTCGTGTAGCGAGGCGCCTTCAACGAAAAAATGAATCCATTCTGCGTTTCGGCGCGCCACTTTGCGTAAGTCGCGGGCTTCTGCGCGCTGTAGTAGGTGCCATTGACCTCGATGGTAGTGACATGCTGGCTCGCGTATTCGAGCTCGCGTCGTTGCACCAGTTTGGCCGGATAGAAATTGTCTCGCCATGGCGCATAAGTCCAGCCGCCGATTCCAACACGAATGCTGTTTCCCGCCGCCGCGGTCTGCGCTGGCAAGTCGCCCCTGGTAGTGTCGGATTTCGGCATGACAGGATTTCCACAAGTACGTTTTGGTGGTACACGCGTAGAATATTGCCCAAGCCGCGGTCCCGCCATGATGCGACTCAGCACAGCGAAAGCCAATGCGGGAGCTTGGGCATACCCAGGACGCAATTTGATCGAATGTTTGCCGCTGCCATTGCGGTGATCGCGTCTTGATCGATGGGTGCGGCGCTCACTTTGGGCGCAGTGCGCAGCGTGATCGAAGAAGCCGGTCGATCGGGCACAATATGCATACTGTTCCCGTTGACGAGATCCGATGCAGAACGCAACTGATCCTCATGTGTTGATTCTCGGCGGCGGCTTCGGCGGACTATGGGCGACGCGTGCGCTCGCCTCGGCGCCGGTGCGCGTGACTCTGGTTGATCGCACCAATCATCATTTGTTCCAGCCCTTGCTTTACCAGGTTGCCATGGCAGGGCTTTCTTCGCCAGACATCGCTGCGCCGCTGCGGCACATCCTGCGCAGGCAGCGTAACGTGACCATTCGCATGGACGAGGCGTGCGAGATCGATGTCCAGGCGCGTCAGGTGACGCTTGCGCATGGCGCACTCGACTACGACTATCTGGTCGTCGCGACCGGCGCACGCCATGCCTACTTCGGTCACGACGAATGGGCGCCGTTTGCACCCGGGCTGAAAACGCTCGACGACGCGGTCCTGATCCGTCGTCGCATGCTGCAGGCGTTCGAGTGCGCTGAACGCGAAAGCGATCCACAACGGCGCGCAGAATGGCTGAACTTCGTGATCATCGGAGGAGGTCCGACCGGCGTCGAGCTCGCCGGCACGCTGGCCGAGATCGCGCATCACACCTTGCCGCGCGAATTCCGCGCCAGCGATCCACGCAGTTCACGTGTCCATCTGATCGAAGCGGGACCGCGCTTACTCGCGTCGATGCCTGAAACGCTCTCGGCGAAAGCACGTAGCCAGCTCGAACGTCTCGGAGTCATCGTACAGACCGGGCAGGCGGTTACCTCCATCGACGCATCAGGCGTCACGCTCGGGGAGGGACGCATCGCTGCGCGCACCGTTTTGTGGGCAGCCGGGGTTGCTGCATCGCGACTTGGTGCGCAACTTGGCGCCGAGCGCGACCGGGCAGGGCGGGTCAAGATCGAGGCGGATCTGTCGTTGCGCGAACATCCCGAGGTGTTTGTGATCGGCGATCTTGCCAGCGTCGTGCAGCATGGCGTGCCGGTGCCCGGCGTCGCTCCGGCGGCCAAGCAGATGGGCGCGTTTGTAGCGCGCGCGATCCGTGCGCGCATCGCGAACCGCACGCATCCCGCGTTTCGTTACCGCGACTACGGCAACCTGGCCACGGTCGGGCGCAAGGCGGCGGTCGTTGATCTGCACGGAGTGCGTATTTCCGGCACGCTAGCGTGGCTGTTCTGGCTGCTGGCGCATATCTTCTTTCTGATCGGATTCCGCAACCGCGTCGTCGTGCTGATCGACTGGATGTGGTCTTATTTCACTTACCAGCGCAACGCGCGGATCATCATCGGCAGCGGATCAGACGAATAGTGGGCTACGATCGACGTTATGATGCGGCAGGCAGGGAGGAGCGGGGCATGCGGATATTCGCACTGGCGCTTTTGATCACGTCTGGTCTGGCGCTGGCAGACGTCGCGGCGGCGGCTGCACTCCAGGGCCACGTCGGCCTTGTCGTGGATGGCAAGCCGTTGCGTGCCGAAGAAGCTGCGGACGTCGTCA
This sequence comes from Dokdonella sp., assembly GCA_039915385.1. Lineage (GTDB taxonomy): Bacteria > Pseudomonadota > Gammaproteobacteria > Xanthomonadales > Rhodanobacteraceae > Dokdonella_A. The sequence continues at coordinate 16,194 of JBDSNK010000048.1, read as the reverse complement.
TCTACTTCAGACCCTCTGCCGCAGCGACGGTGCGAGCGCCGAACGTTCCCTATGCGATGAGCACCCAGCGCAAGCAGTTCGTCCCGCGCATCCTGCCGATCGTCGTCGGCAGCAAGGTGCGATTTCCCAATCAGGATCCCATCCTGCACAACGCGTTCTCGGCATCCAAGGACAATGCATTCGACGTCGGCCTGTACAGCGGCGGCGAGGAGCAGACGGTGACCTTTGCCCATCCTGGATACGTGCGCGTCTACTGCAACGTGCACCATTCGATGGTCGGTCATATCCTCGTGCTGGATACGCCGTATTTCACGCGGCCCGATGCGGATGGGCGTTTCAAGTTCACCAATCTGCCCAAGGGTCGCGGCGACCTTGTGGTCTGGCATGATCGTGCGACCCCCTGGCACGCGCAAGTCGTGCCCGGCGAGTCCGGGGAAATTGACGTGACACTCGATCTTGATCAACGGCGCATCCCGCCGCACATGAACAAGTTCGGCAAACCCTACGGCCGGAGCTCAAATGGGGAGTATTGATCGATCGCGCCAGCGTGGCGCCTTCAGTGTGCCGCTCGCGCTGCGGCTCTTTCTTGGCATGGCCGTACTTATCGCGTTCGCAGTGGGTGCTGCGGTTTTCGTAACGTACGTGCAGGGGCGGCGCATTGCCGAGCAAGCCGTCGGCAAGTCGTTGACCACCAGCGCCGCCGTGCAACGCGAGTTCGAGCAGCGCCGTCTCGAACAACTGCAGCTGGCCGCACGTCTCATCGCAGCCGATGCGGGCTTCGTCAAATACATTGCGGACGCGGCAGGCTCCAGTCGTCTGCCCGGGCTCGGGGGCAATGCTGCGCCGGACACAGGATCGATCCGCGACCTGCTCAGTGAGCGGCAGAGGGATTTCGGCCTCGATGTGGCAATCCTGCTCGATGCGCACGGCGATGTATTGGCACGCACCGACGAGAGCGAAGCGTTCAAATCATCGCTCGCTGAAGATGCGCTGGTCGCCCCCGCATTGCGCGACGCCGCGCCATTCAGCGGCTACTGGCGACAAGGCGACCGCTTGTTCCAGGCGGCAGTGATTCCACTGGCGCAGGATCAGGACCTGGCGGGTTTCCTGCTCGTCGCACTGGCCGTCAACGACGAACTTTCGCGCTCGGTTGCGCAGGTCAGTGGTGCACAAATCGCATTTGTACTTCCGCTCGATAGCGGTCCCGCCCTCATCGCCAGCTCATTCGACGCTCCTGTCGCGAGCGAGTTGAAGAAGGCGCTGGCCGAGCATGGGAGCGAGCTGCAACCGGCGTTGCTGGCGGGAAAGACTATCGACCGCGTACCTCTGCGTCTCGCCGCGCAAGACTGGATCGCGCGTTTCGCGCCGACCGCTGCACCAGGCGCAAGCAAGCTCGGTACCGTCGTTGTCTTGAGTTCTTCCGACCAGATCGTCGGCAGCTACAGCGCAATTTTGAACTGGGTCATCCTCGCCGGCCTCGCTTCGATCGGCGTCGCCTTGCTGCTGTCATTCCTGCTGGCGCGGCGCATCCTTCATCCGATCGACACGATGGCGCAAGCAGCGGAGTTGGCCGCAGCGGGCGACTATCGAACGCATGTCGGCAGTGGCGGCAGTGATGCGCTGGGGCGTCTTGCACGTGCGTTCGATACGCTGCTGTCGGACCTGCGCGAGAAGAGCGATATCGAAGGCTATGTCGGCCATCTTGCACGTTTCCTGCCGGAACCCGCGGTCGAGCATGCGACCACATCGCGGCTGCTCGCTGCGGCGGAGCCTCCGCGTCGTGAGGCGCAGGCGTTGCTCGGCATCGAATTCCGACATCTGCTCAATTCGGTAGAACCGCCTTATACGCCTGAGCAGATGGCTGCGCAATTCGCACAGGTGGTCGCTTTGCTCGAAAAGACGGCGGCAGCGAATGGAGCCGAACTCCACAGCACGGGCGGCGCTCGCTGGCAGCTTGGTTTCGCGGGCAATCGGCGCATTGATGCGGCTGCGAGCGCGTGGACGGTGATCCTGCGAGAGTGTGCACAAGCGCATGTGGCGACGCCGGCCGGCGCCTTGGCCGAGGGCGATGTGGTTCGCACGGCTTGCTCGAATGGAAGCGGCAGCGTGGTGCACGTGTTCGGCTCCGCCAACGCGCAGCTCGACCGTTTGTTGTGTGACGCAGCTGCGGGCCAGTTGCTGCTCACGCGTGCCGCTGGCGACACACTCAAGACCGAACTCGCGCCAGATGCGCTTGGCGTCGCCGAGGGAGCGTTCAGTGGCAAACGCTACTACGCGCTTAGTGCAAATGCGCTGGCCCAGCTGGGCATGAATGCAACCAAGACTGCGTCGTCTGCCGGTGTTCCCGTGCCTTCCAAGGCAAAGCGCGACCGCGGCGATCTTGCCCAGGGAACCCTGCTCGGCGGACGTTACAGGATCATTTCCGAGTTGGGGGCCGGTGGCATGGGCGTGGTGTACAAAGCACACGACCTTGAACTCGACGACGTCGTCGCGCTCAAGATGTTGCGCCCCGGCGTGCTGCTCGACGCGGAACAACTCGATCGCCTCAAGAGCGAGATCAAGCTCGCGCGCAAGATCACGCACCCGAACGTCCTGCGTACCTTCGACTTCGGCGAAGTCGACGCCCGTCCGTTCATCTCCATGGAATACGTGCGTGGCCTGACCTTGCGCTATTTGCTCGGCGAAACCGCACGCGTGCCGTTCTCGGCTGCGTTGCGCATCGCGCGGCAACTCTCGGCAGGGCTTGCTGCCGCGCATGAAGTCGGCGTGATCCATCGCGATATCAAGCCGGAGAACCTGATCCTCGAGGCGAACGGCAACGCGAAGCTGATGGACTTCGGCATCGCGCGACCGACCCGGCGCGATGCGCCGGGCCATACCCAGCCCGGAACTTTCATCGGCACACCGAACTATTGCGCGCCCGAGCAACTCGTCGGTGCTGATGTGGACGAGCGGGGCGACATTTATGCTTGCGGCGTGGTGATGAGCGAAATGTTCTGTGGAAGTCTGCCGTTCCCTGGAGCGAACACAATGGAGATATATCAGATGCAGATGCGCAACGAACCGGTGCTGCCCTCGAAACTATGGTCCGATATTCCGCCTGACCTCGAAGCCGTGATCCTGCGCTGCCTGCGTTGCGACCGCGATGAGCGCTATGCGTCGGCGCGCGAGCTCAATGCGGCGCTGACCGGCATGCGGGCCTGAGCCATGGCGCGCAATCACTGGCACTCATCAAGGAACGGATTGCTCGCCGGCGTGCTATTGCTGGGGCTGTCGCGCGCGTTCGCACAGGACGCCGTGCTCGACGCGCAAGACCAGGAGCAGCCACCGAGCCGAAGCTGGACGACATTCGGCGATTTGTGGATCGGCTACGACCATGTCTCGGGTTTGCCCGGGGGTCGCGCCAACCTTGCGCGCGTGCGCGGACGCGCGCGACTCGGCGGGATCTGGAATTTCGCATCGGAATGGGAATTGGGGGGCGCACTGCGGGTGGCCGATGGCAGCGACGCGAATCGCGACAATCGCCGCAACAATGACAACGAACGCAGCGACAGCGTCGGACTTGATCAGTTGTTCGTGCGCTGGCATGCCTCTGAAACCACCAACATCACGGCGGGCAAGACGCCGCTCGCATTCGATCTCTCGCCGATGGTGTGGGACCAGGATCTGCGCCCGGCCGGCGTCACCTTCGACCATTCAATTGCGTTTGGCGAATTCAATCGCCTGCAACTGGGCGCAGCTGCGCTCGCCGGGCAAAATCTTTACGGCGACGAGTCGCGTATCGGGGCGCTGCAGGCGGCATGGCGCTGGCACGAAGGCGCGCCACTGAGCGGCAGCATGTTGCTGACTTATCTCGATTTCAGCGATATCGAGGAGTTGGCGCATCAAGGCATGTCGCGCACGAATTCCGTGGTCGCGGGGCGCTACGTCAACGACTATCGCCTGCTTGACCTGCAACTGGTCGGGCGTTACAAACTGGCGCGCTGGCCGATCGAAGTGCGCTTCGATCGCGTACATAACCTCGGCGCCGATGTCGCGCGGGATGGTACCCGTGGCAGTCTGACCGTCGGCGACCGGCTGCAGCCGCAAGGTTGGGAGTTCGGCTATGCCAATCAGCGCATCGAGCGCGATGCGGTGCTGGCGGCGTTCAACTCCGATGAATGGTGGTTCCACAGCGCGACACGTGGGCAACTCGCGTGGGTCGGCTATGGACTTGATGCAACCTGGAATCTGCGACTTTCAGGTTTCCGCGAGCGACGTGACGGACTCCATCGCGACACGGATCGTTTGCGGGTCGATCTTTCGGCGCGCTGGTAGTCGCATTGGCTTTCGTCAATGCTTCTGTGCCAACTCGAAGGCCGCTTGCTGGTGAACGGCAGTGACGCCGGGATTCACGTGCCTGGTGCTTTGGCCCACGGGTCGTAGCTGCCGAACCACCACAAGTGACCTTCGAGGTCGCGGCAGGAATAACCGGCGCCGCCGTATTCCTTCGTTTCGAGCTCGCCTGTGATCTTCGCCCCGGCGGCCTTGGCACGCGCATAGTGCGCTTCGCAGTCGGAAACGATGACGCACGGGCACTGTGTCTCGCGCCCGCCGATTTCGTCCGGCTGTGCAATGTGTTCGCCCCAGGCGCTGTCGTTGGCGACCGAACCCAGCATGATCATGCCATTGCCGAACACGAGCTGCGCGTGTTGCACGACGCCGTTGTCGTCGATGTAGACGGCACTTTTCTCGAAACCGAAAGCACGGCATAGCCAGTCGATTGCGGCGAGGGCATCGCGATAGCGCAGGGAAGGGATGATCGTTGCCGTGGTGTCGGCGGCGTAAGTCGGCATGATGAAGTCTCCAGTGGAATCGCGGACGGGTCGGCGCTGACCTGGCATATCGGGAGTCGCGTCCCGCGAATTGAGGAATCGCTTATCCAAGCGGAATGTGCTCGCGCACCAAATTACCACGACGCGGTTACGGTTAAAGACGCGTATCTTCGAGCTTCAAGCCAGCATCGGAAGGAGACGTCTATGGCGGTGAACGTGGTGCGCAATGAGGCGGCAAGTCGGTTTGAAGCCATCGTCGATAACGAAATGTGCGTGCTCGAATATCGCCTGGATGGCAAGGTACTCACGATCCTCCATACCGGCGTGCCGGATGCGGTTGGCGGGCGTGGCATAGCCGGAGCGCTGACCAAGGTCGCACTCGACACCGCGCGTCAGCAGGGTTGGCGCTTGGTGCCGGCATGTGCGTATTCGCTGACGTATATCGAGCGGCATCCGCAATACCAGGATCTGGTCAGCCGCGCGTAGCGACATTTGGCGGATCGAGCCGGCGACCTGGTTCGACATGCTGGCGTCGCGATGCTCAAGGGTCGACGAAACCGGCGGTCAGCAGGCAGGCTTCGTCCAATTGCCGCTCGCTACGTGCAACTGATGCAAGTGGCAGTTCCACTTCGAGCGTATGGTCTTTTTTCTTGCTCTGAGCAGTGTTCCAATTGGCGTATCGACTGTGACACAGGTCCGGTGCCGTGCGCCAAGTGAGGCACTGCGCTTGTATTTCAGCCTGCTAGACTGTGTCAAATCGTTACGGTAGCCGGCATTCGCGAAGCCCGCTGGACGGCTTATTCGAGTCGCCGGCATGGTTCCACGATGGGGTGTGGCAATCGGTCAGTTTGAAATTACTGGGAGAGAGGTTGAAATGAACAAGCAATCATTACTGGCGGTTCTGTTGTTGGCGGGTCTCGCCAGCGCGGGCAGTGCGTTCGCGGGTGGCAAGCCGGCTATCGGCGTCGCCGAATTCAAGAACGAGTCGGGTGCTGGTTGGTGGCGCGGCGGAGTGGGTTGGGAATTGTCCGGCATGCTGTCCAATGAACTGTCGAGCAGCGGCGACTTCCGCGTTGTCGAGCGAGCGAAGCTCGAGAAAGTTCTCGAAGAGCAGAACCTTGCCGCTTCCGGTCGCGTGCGTTCGGGCACCGGCGGCAAGATGGGGCAGGTGACCGGCGCAGACTATCTCGTCTTCGGTACGGTCACTGCTTACGAAGAAAACACGGCGAGCACCGGCGGCGGCCTCAGCTTCCGCGGCATTTCACTCGGCGGCAAGAAGTCGGATGCCTACATCCGTATCGATGTGCGGGTGGTCAACTCGACCACCGGCGAAGTCGATTTTTCGCGTGCGATCGAAGGTCGCAGCTCCGGCGGCGGTATGTCGGTCGGGCTGTTTCGCGGCGGTTTCGGCGGCAATCTCGCACACGAAGAGAACACCCCGGCCGGCAAGGCGATCGGCGCGGCTCTGGTTGAGGTCAGCGAATACCTTGACTGCGTGATGGTCAAGCGCGGCAGCTGCGAATCGGAGTTCAACGCCAAGGAACAGAAACGTCGTGCTGGCGACAAGAAGGCGCTCAAGCTCGACTGAGTTTCTTCGCCGGTCGATTCACGAACAAAAGACGGCGGGTTTACCCGCCGTTTTTTTATGGCCATGGATGGCCGGTACGCCGGCACGGCAGGAGCAATTGCCGGCGATGGCCATGGATGGCCGGTACGCCGGCACTGCAGGAGCAATTGCCGGCGATGGCCATGGATAGCCGGTATGCCGGCACTGCAGGAGCAATTGCCGGCGATGACCATTGCTGGCCGGTATGCCGGATCCGCAGGCGCTCCCGGCACCCGCGATCACTTCCCACATCCCTGTCGGTCGAAATGCAGGAGCAATTTCCGGCAATGGCCATGGATGGCCGCCAGGAGCAATTGCCAGCAAGTTGCCTGCGGCTTCAGCGGGGGCCGCGTGGGCCTCGGCGATTGTTGCCGCCAGGACCGCCAGGACCGCGCGGGCTCGACGTATTGCCATCGTGCAACGAATTGCCGGGCGATCCGCCTTGAGGCGGTTTGCGCGGTCCGTTCGGTCGTGGGCCGCGTGCATTCTGCGGGCGCGGCTGATACGGACCGTTCGGCGCCGAATTGCCTTCGTTGACCGAATTGCCATGCGAACCGCCGTCACGGTTGGGGGATCGCGGCCCATTGCCGCGCGGTGCATTCGGGTTTTGCGGGCGCGCGTTTTGCGGGCGCGCGTTGTTGCCGCGCGGTCCGTTGGGATTTTGCGGGCGTGCGCTATTGCCGCGCGGGGCATTCGGATCCTGCGGGCGCGCGCTATTGCCGCGCGGTCCGTTGGGATTCTGTGGGCGTGCGCGATTGCCGCGGTCACTGTTTCCATCTGCGCGAGGACCATTCGGATTCGGCCCGCGCGGCTGGAATTGCCCCGGTTGTGATGAATTGGGCGAGTAGCCTTGCGCTTCACCCGGTCGAGCACCGCGACGCGGACGACCCGGCTGACCGGCGCTGTCAGGGAACCAACTGCGCAACACGGCGGGACTCAGGCCCGGCTCGGCATACGCGGAGTTGCCACGCGGTTGTCCTTGTCCTTGTGCTTGTCCCTGACCTTGCCCACGACCCGGGCCGCGGTTCGGGCGCGGCCCTTGCGAGGGTCCCCCCGGTCCACGTCGGCCCTGGCCTTGGGCGGGGCGCGGGGCGCCTCGCGCTGGCGCCCCACCACCGGGTCCGCTGCGCGGTTTGCGCGAGGGTTTGCCCGCACCTGCGCGCCAACCATCGTCGCGAATGCGGTCGAAACTGGCGAACTCGCGTGCTTCATCGTTGCGTGCGCTGGTCCACGCCTGTTGCGATTTCGGGTTCGGGCGGAACTCGGTCGGCGTCGCGCGACGTTGGCCGATCACCGGGGCCAGCGTGAGGCGCGGTGCGCGCTCGTGAATCCCACTGCGCTGGCGCAGCTGATGGATTTGTCCGGTGTCGAGGTCGGAATGACGTCCGCGCAGGAGTCCGCGTGGTAGTTCGATGCTGCCATAGCGAATACGCTTCAGGCGACTGACCATGAGTCCTTGCGATTCCCACATGCGGCGCACTTCGCGGTTGCGCCCTTCGCGCAGCACGACGCGGAACCAGGAATGGCTGTTGCCGCGGCTGACGACCGCGATTTCATCGAAATGTGCGGGGCCATCCTCGAGATCGATTCCGGTGCGCAATTTCTCGATCGTTTCATCCGGCACTTCGCCGTGCACTCGGCAGATGTACTCGCGTTCGATTTCCGAACTCGGATGCATCAGCGTGTTGGCGAGTTCGCCGTCGGTCGTGAGCAGAAGCAGCCCGGTGGTGTTGATATCGAGGCGGCCAACAGCGATCCAGCGCGCGCCCTTGAGCTGCGGCAGCTGTTCGAACACGGTCGGTCGGCCTTCCGGATCTTCGCGCGTGGTGACCACGCCATCGGGTTTGTTGTAGACGATGACCTGTGCATGCTCGGCGGCGTCGGCGATGACGACGAAGCGCTTGGAGTCCAGTTCGACGCGATCGCCGGTGTGCACGCTCTGCCCGAGCGTGGCAACGGCGCCGTTGATCTGCACCTCGCCCGCTTCGATGCGCTGTTCGAGCATGCGGCGAGAGCCGAGACCGGCATTCGCGAGCACTTTGTGCAGGCGCTCCTCGATGACCGGCGTATCGTCGGTCTCGGAGCCGCGCTTGAGCTTGAGGATGGAGCGAGAGGGAGTGGTCATGTTACGGATTCCGGAGCGTCGTTTTCTGCGGCGCCAGTGGAGTGTTCGGCGTCGGTGGATGAGGAGGAGAGCGCTTTGGCGTCATTCGCTGCTGCGCTGGATGATTCGAAGGTGTCTTCGGCGTGCGTGGCGGGCGCAGGCATGGATTCGATGTCGGTGACCGTTGCATCGCTGCGGTCGTCGTTTTCGCTTTCTTCCGCGGCTTCGTCTTCGGGCAGGCCAGCGATGGCCGCGATCACGCGACGATCAGCATCGAACTCAAGTTGCGGATCCATCTCTTCGATGTCGCGCAGTTCGCTGAGGGGCGGCAGCTCATCCAGTGATTTGAGGTTGAAATAGTCGAGGAACTGTTTGGTCGTGCCGAACAACGCCGGCTTACCAGGCAGATCCCGATAACCAACGACGCGCACCCATTCACGTTCTTCCAGCGTACGCACGATATTCGTCGACACCGCAACGCCGCGGATTTGTTCGATCTCGGCGCGCGTGATCGGCTGGCGGTACGCGATCAGTGAAAGCGTTTCGAGCAGGGCGCGTGAGTAACGCGATGCACGTTCGCTCCAGAGTCGCGACACAAACGCATGCACGTCCTGGCGTACCTGGTAGCGGAAGCCGGAGGCGACCTCCACCAACTCGACGCCGCGCTCGGCGCAATCGTCCTGCAGTTCCCCAAGGGCGCGGGCGAGATCGTCGTGCGGCGGCATCTCCAGCTCGTCGAACAAGCCGGAGATTTGCGGCAGCGTCAGCGGTTGCGCGGACGCAAGCAGGGCTGCCTCGATAATGCGTTTGAGTTCGGGTATTTCCTTCACGAAACCATTCTCTTGTGAAAAGTGTGGTCGGGGATGCCCATTTTCTGGTGGGTCTGATAGCCGGGTGATCGCAAACACATCAGGCCATCGCCAGCGACTTCAGATAGATCGGCGCAAGCGCCTGTTCCTGCATGATCTCGACCAAATGTTCCTTGGCCAGTTCGAGCAGGGCAAGAAAGGTCACGACGACGCCGCGACGACCTTCGCTGGCGTCGAACAGGGTCTCGAAACGATGGAACTCGCCGTCACCGAGCGCGCGCAGCACGTCGCTCATGCGGCTGCGTACATTCAAGGCGTCGCGCTTGATCGCGTGGTGACCGTAGAGGTCGGCACGCTTCATCACGTCTTTCAACGCCAGCAGCAGCTCGCGCAATTCCACCGGCGGCGGCAGGCGAACCACGTTGCGGTCTTCGACCACAATGTGTGCCGGCGCAAAATCGCGTTCCTGCCGCGGCATCGCATCGATGTCTTCGGCCGCCTTCTTGAAACGTTCGTATTCCTGCAGACGGCGCACCAGCTCGGCGCGCGGGTCGGACTCGATGCCTTCCTCGGTCGGCGGGCGTGGCAGCAGCAGACGCGATTTGATCTCGGCCAGGATCGCGGCCATGACCAGGTACTCGGCCGCGAGTTCAAGCTTAATTTCGTGCATCAGTTCGATGTAGTCGACGTACTGGCGCGTGATCTCGGCCACCAGAATATCGAGGATGTCGAGGTTCTGCCGTCGTATCAGGTACAGCAACAGATCGAGCGGACCCTCGAACGCGTCCAGGATGACCTCAAGCGCATCCGGCGGGATGTAAAGGTCCTGCGGCATTTCGAGCACGGGTTGACCGCGCACGACCGCGAGCGCAATTTCCTGCTGCTGCGGTACCTGCGCGAAGGTGCTGGCCGGCGATTCTTGAGTGGACTGTTGGGCGGTCTGGTTCATGCTCGATCCCATGACCTTGAACCCACGTCAGCGGGCGCCTCACGGCGAAGGTCATGCTTAGATCATGGCGAGTTGCGACGTGGCGTGCGGGTTCGATAATCCGGCACGGCGCCTGCAACGGAGGACACCCGGATCCCTGATCCGGAGGTCGGCAAAATCCACACAAGGCTCAAGTGCGCCGGCGGACATATGCATCGCCGCGTCTCGCGCGGGGATTTCCGGGGCTCTCGATTGGCTCCTAGGGTACGGGCAATTTGCGAAATGCGCAAATCTGCAATGAATCGGGTGCGCCGCCGCCGTCGGGTCTTGCCGCTTCGGCTAACATAGCCACCCTTTCAAGGATGGCCCGTCCATGTGGTATGCGATCGTCGGCAACGACATTCCCGACTCGTTGGCAAGCCGGCAAGCGGCGCGCCCAGCGCATCTTGAGCGCTTGAAACAGCTGCACGAGGAAGGTCGACTGCTGCTGGCTGGTCCGTTCCCTGCCATCGACGCTGAGGATCCGGGCCCGGCGGGCTTCAGTGGCAGCCTGATCGTCGCAGAGTTTGCCGATCAGGCCGGCGCGAAAGCCTGGGCCGATGCCGACCCCTACGTCGCTGCCGGCGTGTACCGCGACGTAAGCGTGCGGCCGTTTCGCAAGGTGCTGCCTTGAGCGATCGGGTGGAGCAGATCAGAACCAGCCTGACCAGCGCGCTCGCACCACTCGAACTCGTGGTCGAGGACGAGAGCCATCGCCATGCCGGACATGCCGGCGCGCGTGACGGACGCGGTCACTTCCGCGTGCGTATCGTCAGTGCGGCGTTTAGTGGCCAGGCTGCACTGGCCCGCCATCGCGCGATCTATGCGGCGCTTGGCGATTTGATGCAGACCGATATCCATGCGCTCGCGATCGATGCGCGCGCTCCCGAAGAAGAACCAGCGGTATGAACGACCGCTCAAGTCCATAGGCTTTCGTTGCATGCGTCTGACTACGATCAAACTCGCCGGATTCAAGTCTTTCGTCGATCCGACGACCCTGCACCTGCCCACCAATATGACCGGCGTGGTCGGGCCGAACGGCTGCGGCAAGTCGAACATCATCGATGCGATCCGCTGGGTCATGGGGGAGAGCGCAGCCAGCCGGCTGCGTGGCGATGCGTTGACCGACGTAATCTTCTCCGGTTCGTCCAGTCGCAAGCCAGTTGGCAGTGCGATGGTGGAATTGTTGTTCGACAATTCCGACGGCCTTATCGTCGGTGAATTCGCGAGCTACAACGAAATTTCCGTCAAGCGGATCGTCAGTCGCGACGGCCAGTCGCAGTATTTCCTCAACGGCGTGCGTTGCCGCCGGCGCGACATCACAGACCTGTTTCTGGGCACCGGCCTCGGACCGCGCAGTTATTCGATCATCGAGCAGGGCATGATTTCGGAGATCGTCGAAGCTGATCCCGAACAATTGCGCAATCATCTGGAGGAGGCCGCCGGCATCTCCAAGTACAAGGAGCGGCGCAAGGAGACCGAGAGCCGCATCAAGGCGACGCGCGAAAATCTCGATCGCGTGCGCGACGTGCGCGACGAAGTCGACAAGCAGCTCGAACATCTCAAACGCCAGGCCCGCACTGCGGAGCGCTGGCAGGCGTTCAAGGACGAACAGAAGAAAAAGGAAGCCGAGGTCAAGGCGCTCAACCTGCGCGCCGCGCAGGCCGAACTTGATGGACATTCGAGCGCGCGCAGCAAGGCGGAACTTGCGATCGAGCAGCAACTTGCCGAGCAGCGCCACACCGAAGCAGGGCTCGAAACCGGCCGCGAAAAACACGCGGCGGCAGCGGATCACATGAATGCGGTGCAGGGCGAGGTCTATCGAGTCGGCGCCGAAATTGCGCGGGTCGAGCAGCAGATCCAGCACAGCAAGGAACTGGCCGAACAACTCGAGCGAGCACGTCAGGAAACCGAACGCGCGCATGCGCAGCTTGCCGAGCATATCGACAGCGATCGTCAGCGCTTCGAGGAGCTCGGCGCGCTGCTCGCGGACGCGGAGCCCCAGCTGGCGACGTTGCGCGAGGCGGATGAAGACGCGGGCGAAAGTTTGCGTGTCGCGGAAGTGAAACTGGCGGAATGGCAGACTGCCTGGGACCAGCATGCGCAGTCGACTTCGCAAGCGGGCCAATCAGCCGAAGTCGAGCGCACGCGCCTCGACTATCTCGACAAGCAGTGCCTCGCAGCCGACCAGCGCCGTGCGGCGCTCGAAGCGGAGCGCAACGCCGCGAACCTGGACGAGCTCGGGTCCGCGCTCAGCGCGCTCGACGCCGAGCACGGCGGCTTGCGTGAACAGGTCGAGACCCACACAGCCTCGCTCGATGAGCGCCGCAGTGCGGCCGAAATCGCGCTGGAACACGAGCGCGCGACGCATACCGCACTCAGTAGCGCGCGAGGAAATCTTGAGAATTTGCGGGGTCGACTTGGTTCGCTGGAGACACTGCAGCACGCCGCGCTCGGCGACACTGGCGGAGGCGTGCAGGAGTGGTTGCAAAACCTCGGGCTCGGCGACAGCAAGCGCCTCGGTGAGACGCTGCAAGTCGACGCCGGCTGGGAACGCGCGGTCGAAGTGGTGCTCGACGGCTGGCTGGAATCCGTGCTGGTCGATGATGCGCAGTCACTCGCAAGCGATCTTGGCGCTCTGGGCGCTGCCGATCTGGTTTTGATGAGTTCGGATGCGCAGTCGCTGCCGGTGCCCGCTACCTCGCTTGCGATGCGCGTACGCGGTCCCGCCGCTGCGTGTGCACTGCTGACGCGGGTGCACGCATGCGATTCGCTGATGGCGGCGCGCGCGCTGTCCCTGGGTGCCGGCGAATCCGCTGTCACGCCGGAGGGCGAGTGGCTCGGCCACGGCTTTATGCGCGTGCAGCGCGGCGCTGGTGCGCAGGTTGGCGTGATCGCGCGCGAACGCGAAATTCGCGAACTCGCCGCGCGCATCGGCGAGGTCGAGAGCGAGATCGGCGCGCATGCCGAATCGCTTGATCGTGGCAAGAACCAACGCATCGATGCCGAACGGATGCGCGACGATGCACAGCGCGAGTTGTACACCGCCCATCGACGCCTGGCTGAAGTGGCCGGACAACTGCAAAGCCATCGCGGCCGCATCGACAGCGCAAATGAACGCCTGACACGCATTGCGCGCGAACTCGAGGAAGTGAACGTCAAGCTGGACGGCGATCGCGAGCAGGCGCGAGAGGCGCGGGGGCGCCTCGATACCGCCGTCGGCACCATGGGAGATCTGGAGCAGCGTCGCCAGCAACTCGATGCAGAGCGCCGCACGATGCTTGAAGCGCGCGAGGAAGCGCGCATGAATGCGCGCGAGGCGCGAGACGCGGCACATCAACTGGCCCTCTCTACCGAATCCCGGCGCACCGCGTCAGCGTCGCTGGAGCAATCGCTGCAACGCATGCACAGCCAGCTCGCCCAGTTCGATACGCGCCGCAGCGAGATTGCCGCGCAGTTGATGTCGGGGAGTGATCCATTGACGGGCCTGGAGCACGAACGCCAGACGCATCTGAACCAACGTCTGCTGGTCGACAAGCAGATGGTCGAGGCACGCCAGGCCTTGCAGGAGCACGATACGGAGCTGCGACGCCTCGAACAGGAACGCCATCGCTTCGAACAGTCACTCAATGAACATCGCGAGCACGTGGCGAACCTGCGACTGCGGGAACAGGAACATCGCCTGCATGCGCAATCCCTGCACAGTGCGATCGTCGAGGCCGGCTTTGATGTGCAGGCTTTGTTCGAGACGTTGCCGGGTGAAGCGGACGCAACACAGTGGCAGACCGAGCTCGCTGAGCTGGAACAGAAGATCCGCCGCCTCGAACCGGTCAACCTTGCGGCGATTCAGGAATACGAGGAGCAGTCGCAGCGCAAGACCTATCTCGACGCGCAGCTGACTGATCTCACGACTGCACTGGAAACCCTCGAAGGCGCGATTCGCAAGATCGACAAAGAGACTCGCGCGCGTTTCAGGGAAACGTTCGATCGCGTCAACACCGGCGTGCAGGAACTGTTCCCGCGCCTGTTCGGCGGTGGCCACGCCAACCTCGTGCTCACCGGCGATGATCTGCTCTCGACCGGCGTGACGATCATGGCGCGCCCGCCGGGCAAACGCGTGAGCTCCATATCATTGCTTTCGGGCGGAGAAAAGGCGCTGACGGCGGTTGCACTCGTGTTCGCGATCTTCCGCCTTAACCCTGCGCCTTTCTGCCTGCTCGATGAGGTCGACGCGCCACTCGATGAAGCAAACGTCGGCCGCTTCTCGTCCCTCGTGAGCGAAATGAGCGAGCGCGTTCAATTCATCTTTGTCACCCACAACAAGGCGACGATGGAAGCCGCGCGGCAACTGTGTGGCGTTACCATGCGCGAACCGGGCGTGTCGCGGCTGGTGCAGGTCGATCTCGAAGAAGCGGCTAAACTCGCCGGGGCGGCCTGACCGGTCGCGACGTCTCGTAGCATAAGGAACCCCTGATGGACTGGAATCCTGCAGTCGGCATTCCGCTCATCGTCGTCGGTGCGTTCGTACTGGTACTGATCTACGTGTTCGGACGTCCGAAAAAACCCGGGCAGGGCGAGCGGCGCACTATCCGGCGCAGTTCGGACGGCGGCCGTGTGGAGCCGACCTTGGGCGATCCCGATGCCCCCGGCGAGCCCGAGCAGGGCGAGCTCGATGTTTCAATGCGCGCAGAACTGGACCGTCTAGGTTCGATGAAAACCGGCGGTACGGCGGGACGAACGGCGCCTCCGCGCTCGACGGTGGGCGCGCGACCCGACCGCCAGATCGAACGCATTGTCACGCTCTTCGTGGCGGCGCGTGCAGGCGAGTCGATGGCGGGTTCCGATGTCGTGGTCGCCGCCGAGAAGGCCGGCATGCAATTCGGAGACATGGGAATCTTCCATCGCCCCGTGCTCGGCAGGGTCGTCGAAGGCCCGGTTTTCAGCATGGCCAACATGGTCAAGCCCGGCAGCTTCGACATGAGCCAACTCGACACGGTGCGCACGCCGGGCGTGACCTTGTTCATGACTTTGCCAGGCCCTCTGCCCGCACTTGATGCCTGGGAAATGCTCTTGCCAACGGCGCAGCGATTGGCCGAGCTGCTTGATGCCCAGGTGCTGGACGAGGGGCGCAACGCACTCGGGCGCCAGCGGATCGCGCATATCCGCGACGAGTTGCGTGTTTGGGATCGGCAGCAGGAGCGGAATCAGATTCGGCCGGGGCGCTAAGTTCGCAACGAGATATCTTGTGGGAGCGGCTTCAGCCGCGATGCGTTTTCTTCCTGCTAGGGTCGGCGCAAAAGCGTCGCGGTTGTAGCCGCTCCCACAACCTCAGCGAACGTAGGTCGCCGCCAGCGTGTTGAGATGAAACCTCTCCGCATCGCGCAGGAAGGGTGCAATCAGCATCATCACCTGATGGATGCCGCGATTGAGATCCGCTTCGTCGGCATCCGGCTTGCCACCGCGGACGGCATTGAAGTTCATCCAGAATGTCGTGATCAGCAGGATGTTTTCGGCCAGCGCGCGGATTTCGTCGGCGCTCGCGCGCATGACTTCGGCGGCGACGAGGCCGCGAAGAAGTTCGGTTGCGCTGCCCGATGCGCGCGTCATGATCCGCCCGAAGCGCAATTTCAGCTTGCGGTTGCGCGCAAGGATGTCGACGAGGTCGCGATAGAGGAATCGGTACTGCCACAGCGATTCGAACACGAGGTGCAGTTGCAGCCAGATGTCCTCGAGATTCGGCGCGCGGCCATCGGGCAGGAGCAGCGTATCGTCGATGCGCGCTTCGTAACGCGCGAACAGGTGCTCGACGATGTCGTCCTTGTTGCGGAAGTGGTAGTAGAGGTTGCCCGGACTGATGCCCAGTTCGTCGGCGATGTGGTTCGTCGTGACGTTCG
>JBDSNK010000341.1:0-5052 GCA_039915385.1 Dokdonella sp. | reverse complement strand
AGCCGATGCGCGTCGCGCTGAAGACGATCGCCGGCCTCTACGACGGCGCAGGTACGCGCGAGCTGGATGAATTGTCGATCCGCACCGCGGCGTCGTTCATCGCCGAGGAACCGGAATATTCGAAAGTCGCCGCGCGCCTGCTTGCTGCGTACATCGACAAGGAAGTCCACGGTCTGGGTGTGTATTCGTTCTCGCAGTCGATCCGGTTCGGTTTTGACGCAGGGCTTATCAACGAACGCGTGCTCGCGTTCGTGGAGGCGAATGCACGCAAGCTCAACGATGCAATTGACACCACGCACACACTGCGTTTCGAATACTTCGGACTGCGCACGCTTTACGATCGCTATCTGCTCAAGCATCCGACCCAGCGTCAGGTGATCGAGACACCGCAGCAGTTCTGGTTACGTGTCGCCTGCGCACTCAGCGAAACGGCGAGCGACGCGATCGAGCTCTATCAGCTGTTCG
Organism: Dokdonella sp.; assembly: GCA_039915385.1. GTDB lineage: Bacteria > Pseudomonadota > Gammaproteobacteria > Xanthomonadales > Rhodanobacteraceae > Dokdonella_A. The sequence continues at coordinate 4,587 of JBDSNK010000341.1, read as the reverse complement.
CTGCTCTTGACTACGTGCCCAGTTCGCCGACGCTGTTCAACTCCGGCACGCGCCACGAACAGCTGTCGAGCTGCTTCCTGCTCGATTCGCCGGAAGATTCGCTCGAATCGATCTATGCGAAATACCGCGACGTCGCCATGCTGTCAAAATTCTCCGGTGGCATCGGGCTCGCGTGGCATCGCGTGCGTTCGGAAGGTTCGTTGATCCGCTCCACCAACGGACTCAGCAACGGCATCGTGCCATGGCTGAAGACACTCGACTCGTCGGTTGCGGCCGTCAACCAGGGCGGCAAGCGCAAGGGTGCGGCTTGCGTGTACCTGGAGCCCTGGCATGCCGATATCGAGGCGTTCCTTGAGCTGCGCGAGAACACCGGCGATGAAGCGCGTCGCACGCACCATCTGAATCTCGCCAACTGGATTCCGGACCTCTTCATGCAGCGTGTCGACAGCGACGGCACGTGGTCTTTGTTCGATCCCAAGGATGTTGCCGATTTCCCGGATCTGTGGGGCGAGGCGTTCGAGAACGCGTACGTGCAAGCCGAAGCGCAGGGTCTTGCGAGGAAGACAATCAAGGCGCGCGATCTCTATGCGCGCATGATGCGCACACTGGCGCAGACCGGCAACGGCTGGATGACGTTCAAGGATGCCTGCAACCGCGCCTGCAACCAGACGGCGAAATCCGACAATGCGGTGCATCTTTCGAACCTGTGTACAGAGATCATCGAGGTGACGAACGATGGCGAGACTGCAGTCTGCAATCTCGGCTCGATCAACCTGTCGCAGCATCACGACGGTGTCGCGTTCGATTTCGACAAGCTAGCGCATACGGTACAGGTCGCAGTGCGCCAACTCGATCGCGTCATCGATCTCAATTTTTACCCGATCGACACCGCGCGTTCTTCCAATCTTCGCTGGCGCCCGGTTGGCCTCGGCCTGATGGGTTTGCAGGATCTGTTCTTCGCGCTGCGTCTGCCGTTCGACAGCGCTGCCGCGCGCGAATTGTCGGCGCGCATTTCCGAGGAAATCTACTACTGGGCGTTGCGCACGTCGCTCGAACTCGCACGCGAAAAGGGCGCACATCCCGCGTTCGCGGATACGCGTGCAGCGCACGGTGAACTGCAGTTTGACGCATGGAAGATCACGCCACGTGATACGGCGCGCTGGAATGATCTGCGCGAAGAGATCAAGGCACACGGTCTGCGCAACTCGCTGCTGATCGCGATCGCGCCCACCGCGACGATCGCCTCGATCGCCGGCTGCTACGAATGCATCGAACCGCAGGTGTCGAATCTGTTCAAGCGCGAAACGCTGTCGGGCGACTTCCTGCAGGTGAACCGCTATCTCGTCAATGAGCTGAAGCGGCTGGGACTATGGACCAGCGAGATTCGCGATGCGATCAAGTTCAACGAGGGCTCGGTGCAGCCGATTGCGGAACTGCCGGAAGAACTCAAGGTGATCTATCGAACGGTCTGGGAAGTGCCAATGCGTGCGCTGATCGACATGGCGGCCGAGCGTGGTGCGTTCATCGACCAGAGCCAGTCGCTGAACCTGTTCATCGAGAATCCGAATATCGGGCAGCTGTCGAGCATGTACATGTACGCGTGGAAACGCGGATTGAAGACCACGTATTACCTGCGTTCACGACCGGCGACGCGCATCACCAAGACGACGCTCGGCGCTGCGCCGGCAAAGACCTACACCGACTCGGAAGCGCTGGTGTGTTCGCTCGAGAATCCGGAGATGTGCGAGGCGTGCCAGTAAGGCGAACGCCAACTCCCTCCTCTTGAAGGGGAGGGCTATAGAAGGATATTCAATGTCTGCTGCAACCCCGCGCCTGCTCGACCACGGCTTTGACTTGACCTTGCGGCCGATGCGCTATCCGCAGTTCTACGAGATGTATCGCGCTGCGATCAAGAACACCTGGACGGTCGAGGAGATCGATTTCCAGATTGATCTTGGCCATCTCGTCCAGCGCATGACTCCGGCCGATCGCCACCTGATCGAGCGACTGGTCGCGTTCTTCGCGACCGGCGATTCGATCGTGGCGAACAATCTGGTGCTGAACCTGTACAAGCACATCAACGCGCCCGAGGCGCGCATGTACCTGTCGCGCCAGCTGTATGAAGAAGCGCTGCACGTGCAGTTCTACCTGACCTTGCTCGACAACTACATTCCCGAACCGGAACGTCGTGCGCAGGCGTTCGCAGCTGTCGAGAACATTGCCTCAATCCGGCGCAAGGCCGAGTTCTGCCAACGCTGGATCGATTCGATCCAGAATCTCGATCGCATCCAGTCCGACGCCGACAAGCGCCAGTTCCTGCTCAACCTGACCTGTTTCGCGACTTGCATCGAAGGCTTGTTCTTCTTCGGCGCTTTCGCCTATGTCTATTTCCTGCGCTCGCGCGGATTGTTGCCGGGGCTTGCCGCCGGCACCGCATGGGTGTTTCGCGACGAGTCCGCACATATGGGATTCGCGCTGGAAGTGTTGCGCACGGTGCGTGAAGAGGAGCCGCACTTGTTCGATGCGCAATGGGCGGGCCAGGTCGGCACGATGATCGCTGATGCAGTCGAATGCGAGTGCGCGTTTGCCGACGACGTGCTCGGTGGCGGCGTTGTTGGCATGACACTGAAAGAGATGCGTCAATACCTCGAGTACGTCGCCGATCAGCGCCTTGCGATGCTGCAACTGCCGCCGCGCTATGGTGCGAAGAATCCATTCGCGTTCATGGAATTGCAGGATGTGCAGGAGCTCACGAACTTCTTCGAGCGCCGTGTGTCCGCCTACCAGGTCGCGGTGCAGGGCGAAGTAAGTTTCGATCATGCGTTCTGACGCATCGGCGGAACATGCGGCAGGCGCTGAAGCGCGCTTTGTCGAGATCGTATTTCCGCATCATTGCAACCATCTCGGCACGCTGTTTGGTGGCCAGGCGCTCGCATGGATGGACAAGGCGGCGTTCCTCGTGGCGAGCCGTTTTGCCGGTTGCACTGTCGTCACGGCGCGATCGGATCGCATCGATTTTCGCGAAGCGGTGAAACTCGGAGAAATCGTCGAGCTCGTCGCCTGTGTCGTCCGCGTTGGACGCAGCTCGATGTCGGTGCACGTAAGCCTGTTGCGCGAGGCGACTCCGGGCGCGGAACAGAAGCTGGCGACCCGCGGTGAATTCGTCATGGTCGCGGTCGACGGAAACGGCGCCGCTGTAGCGGTCGGGCGAACGCTTGACAATCGCTGATTCGCGGCAAGGCTGCTTTTGATCGAGTTCGTGGCAAGCGGCGTCATGTCGCCTTGCATGACGTAGTCGACAGCTATGGCATCATTCGGGTTTGATGGCTGGATATCTCAATGTCTTCTTCGGAAGTCGCCAACGATCTGGAATTGCACGTGCTGGCGCAGGCGGTCGCCGAATGCCTGCTCGCGCGCGGTCAGACAATGGTTGCCGCCGAATCTTGCACCGGCGGCTGGATCGCCAAGGTACTGACTGATGTCCCGGGCAGCTCGACCTGGTTCGAATGCGGTGTCGTTGCCTACAGCTACGAAGCAAAGGAATCGCTGCTGGGCGTCCGGCCGGAAACACTGGAGCGCACCGGAGCCGTGAGTCACGAGACGGTTGTCGAAATGGTGTCCGGCGCGCTCGCGCGCTTTGGGGCCAGCGTTGCGGTTGCAGTCACCGGCGTTGCCGGGCCGAGTGGCGGCACGTCCGACAAACCCGTCGGCACCGTCTGGATCGGCTGGAAGCGACGCGGCGGCTACGCGCGCGCCGAGCTCTTTCACTTCGACGGCGACCGTGAGGCCGTTCGGCGGCAGACGGTCGGCGCCGCGCTCGATGGCGTGAGACGGATTCTTACGAGCTGACACGCAAATCGCGGATCGCCGCGGCCGGTACTGTGGGATAATTTCATTCCTGCGTTGTCTTAGGTCCTGAGACGGCGCGGCGGCACTCTCGCCGCCACCACATACCGAGGATTGACCGATGGATGACAACAAGCGCAAGGCGCTCGCTTCTGCACTGAGCCAGATCGAAAAGCAGTTCGGCAAGGGCGCCGTGATGCGCATGGGCGATCGCGTCAACGAAGTGATCGAGGTCGTTTCGACCGGTTCGCTCGGGCTCGATGTCGCGCTCGGTGTCGGCGGCTTGCCGCGCGGTCGCGTGGTCGAAATCTACGGACCGGAATCCTCAGGAAAAACAACGCTCACGCTGCAGGTTATCGCAAGCTGCCAGCGCAACGGCGGCACCGCTGCATTCATCGACGCCGAGCACGCGCTTGATCCGACGTATGCCGAAAAGCTCGGCGTGAATGTCGATGACCTGCTGGTATCGCAGCCGGATACCGGTGAACAGGCGCTCGAAATCGCCGACATGCTGGTGCGCTCCGCATCGGTCGACGTCGTCGTCATTGACTCGGTCGCGGCACTCACGCCCAAGGCTGAAATCGAAGGCGAGATGGGCGATTCGCATGTCGGCCTGCAGGCGCGTCTGATGAGTCAGGCGCTGCGAAAGCTGACCGCAAACATCAAGAAATCAGGCACCTTGGTCATCTTCATCAACCAGATTCGCATGAAGATCGGCGTGATGTTCGGCAGCCCGGAAAC
>JBDSNK010000313.1:0-8920 GCA_039915385.1 Dokdonella sp. | reverse complement strand
GCATCGGCCATCGTCGGCGCTTCGCCGTGGCAATACGCACCGGTGGCCAGATCGTCGGCGAGGATAGTTTCGAGCGCTCGGAAACCCTCCTCAATCCAGTGCCGCATCCAGGTCTCGCGCGCGGTCTGGTCGAGCCCGAGCGGGTGCTCCAGGTACTTGATCACGCGCAGGTTGTTCAAGGGATGGATGTCGCACGCAACCAGCAGCGCCATGCCTCGCACATGCGCGCGATCGCGAGCGGCGGACGGCAACAGAGGATCGCCTGGCTTGACCTCGTCGATGTATTCGATGATCGCCAGCGACTGGCGAATCACGCGCGCGCCGTCGACCAGCGCTGGCACGACTTCCTGCGGATTGACCTGCCGATAGTCGTCGCTGTGTTGTTCACCGCCGTTATTGAGCAGATGCACCGGCTTGAGCGTATAGCGCAGGCCCTTCACGTTGAGCGCAATGCGCACGCGATAGCACGCGCTGGAGCGCCAGTAGTCGTATAGCGTCAGGTCCGGGGCAGTCGACATGCGATCTCCTTCGTTCGGCCAAACGGTAGCGCAAAGACAGCGCTATTTCCCGATCAGCCGCGCGAAACCTGCTGCGTCACGACCTGCTCGATCGCGCCAAACAGGCTGGCGCCAGCTGCATCGGTGATCTCGATGCGTACCGTATCACCGAATTTGAGAAATGGTGTCGTCGGCTTGCCGTCGCGCAAGGTTTCGACGGTGCGCTGTTCGGCCAGGCAGGAGGCGCCTTTGCCGGTGTCTTCGTTGGCGATCGTGCCGGAGCCGACGATCGTGCCGGCTGAGAGCGGACGTGTTTTCGCCGCATGCGCGACCAGCTGGGCAAAGCTGAACTGCATGTCGACTCCGCATTCGGCCGCGCCAAACCACTGGTCGTTGATCCAGGTGCGCATCGGCAGCAAAAGCTTGCTGTCCTGCCAGGCATCGCCCAGCTCGTCCGGCGTGACAAACACGGGCGACAGTGCCGAGCGCGGCTTGGACTGCAGGAAGCCAAAACCCTTGGCCAGCTCACCCGGGATCAGATTGCGCAGGGATACATCGTTGATCAAGCCGATCAGCTGGATGTGCGTTGCAGCCGTGGCCGGCGCGGCGCCCATCGGCACATCGTCGGTAACGACCACCACTTCGGCTTCCAGATCGATACCCCACTCCTCGCTCGACGCAAGAATCGGATCGCGCGGCCCGTAGAAACCCGCACCGGTGCCCTGGTACATGAGCGGATCGGTATAGAAGCTCTCGGGCACTTCGGCGCCACGCGCGCGGCGCACGCGCTCGACATGCGGCAGGTAGGCCGAACCGTCGACGAATTCGTAGGCGCGCGGCAAGGGTGCCGCGAGAACGGCATCATCGAGATCAAACGCGCCGTCGGCGCGATCCTCGTTCAAGGCCTGCGCCAACGCATTCAATCGCGGCGCCGCGTTCGACCAGTCCTCCAGCGCAGACTGCAGGGTTGGTGCAATCGCCGTCGCACGCACCGCGCGCTGGAGGTTGCGACTGACGACAATCAACGTGCCGTCGCGGCCGCCTTCCTTGAGAGATCCGAGTTTCATGGTGTGCCTTTATCGTGTCCGTTCTGTATTCAATGTGGTCGATTTAGCTTCTGCGTTTCGCTGCAATCCGCGCGCAAATCAAAGGCGCGATGGCTCGAAGCGTTTCTTCAAACCCCTCCAGCAATCCTGGTAGGCAGGCTGCCGATGCGCCGCTTCGTGTGCCTGTCGTGTGGGATGAATCACGGCGCGCGTCTCGAACATGAAGGCCATCGTGTCGAGAATATGATCGGGTTTGGTGGTATCTGCTGCGCTCGCCTTCGCGAAACTCGCTGCGTCCGGACCATGGCCACTCATGCAATTGTGCAGGCTCGCGCCGCCGGGCACGAACCCGCCCTCTTTCGCGTCGTAGGCACCATGGATCAGGCCCATGAACTCGCTCGCAATATTTCGATGGAACCACGGCGGCCGAAATGTGTTTTCGGCGACCAGCCAGCGCGGTGGGAAGATTGCGAAATCCAGGTTTGCGGTGCCCGGGGTGTCACTTGCCGACGTGAGCAAAGTGAAGATCGACGGATCAGGGTGGTCGTAGCTTATCGAGCCGATCGTATTGAAGCGGCGCAGGTCGTATTTGCACGGCGCGTGGTTGCCGTGCCAGCCGACCACGTCGAGTGGCGAATGATCGATGGAGGCGGACCACAATGCGCCCTGAAATTTCGCGATGAGCTGGAATTCACCTTCCACGTCTTCGTAGGCCGCAACGGGCGTCAAGAAGTCGCGTGGATTGGCCAAGCCGTTCGAACCGATTGGCCCAAGCTCTGGCAAGCGCAGCGAGGCGCCGAAGTTTTCTGCAACGTAGCCGCGCGCTTCCCCATCCAGCAGGTCTACGCGAATACGTATGCCGCGCGGGATCAGGGCGATTTCCTGCGGCTCCACTTCCAGCAGGCCGAGCTCTGTCGCAATGCGCAGACGACCTTGTTGAGGAAGAATCAACAGTTCGGCGTCGGCGTTGTAGAAGTAGCGCCCCTGCATCGAACGATTGGCAGCGTAGAGGTGGATGCCACAACCGGCCTGTGCTGCGCCGCCGCCGTTGCCAGCCATGGTGTACAGGCCGTCGATGAAATCGGTCGGCCCGGTCGCCAGTGGCAGCGGATCCCAGCGCAGCTGGTTGGGCGACGTCGGTACTTCGTCGAACCGGTTGTGGAGGCGCGCGTGAGCGAGCGGCATGAACTCGCCATGCATGGCTGCCGGACGGATCCGATACAACCAACTGCGTCGGTTCTGGTGCCGCGGCGCCGTGAATGCAGTACCGGAAATCTGCTCTGCGTAGAGTCCATGCGCAACGTGCTGCGGCGAATTACGTCCTTGCGGCAAGGTGCCGGGAACAGCCTCGGTCGCGAACTCGTTGCCAAATCCGGTTTGATAGTCGCTGCTTGCGTTTGTCATGTGCGTGGCGTGTCTGGATGCCGATGCGGGTCAAAGTACGCCGCGCTTCATCTGGTCGCGCTCGATCGACTCGAACAGCGCCTGGAAATTCCCTTCGCCGAAACCTTCGTTGCCCTTGCGCTGGATGATCTCGAAGAAGATCGGCCCGATTGCATTGCGGGTGAAGATCTGCAACAGCTTGCGCTGCTTGGTCTCCTTGTCGGCGTCGATCAGGATCTTGTTCTTCGCCAGACGCGGCACGTCCTCGCCGTGATTCGGCACGCGCACGTCGATGACCTCGAAATAGCTGTCCGGCGTATCCAGGAACTCGACCCCGGCTGCGCGCATCCGCTCGACCGTCGTGTAGATGTCATCCGTGAAGCAGGCAATGTGCTGGATGCCCTCGCCATGATACGCATCAAGGTATTCGTTGATCTGCGACTTCGGGTCGCTGGATTCGTTCAGTGGGATGCGCACGATGCCGTCCGGCGCCGTCATCGCTTTCGACACGAGGCCGGTCTTTGCGCCCTTGATGTCGAAGTAGCGGATCTCGCGGAAGTTGAACAGGCGCTCGTAGTAATCCGACCACTTCTGCATGTTGCCGAAGTAGAGGTTGTGGGTCAGGTGATCGATAAAGGTCAGGCCGAAGCCGGGCGGATTCGCTTCAGCGCCCTCGATCGCAACATAGTCAGCGTCATAGATGCTGCCGGCGCTGCCGTAGCGATCGATCAGGTACAGCATGCAATCGCCGATGCCCTTGACCACGGGCGCATCGACCACTTTGCTCGCCTCCTTGAGATCCATCGCCTCGCCACCGTTGCCGAGCACCGTCTTGAGGACTTCGGCGGACGGCTTCGTGAAACGAATCGCGAAACCGCAGGCGCAAGGACCGTGCGCCTTGGCGAAATCGGCGGCAAACGAATCCGGATCCTCGTTGATGAGGAAGTTCACGCCGTTCTGCCGATACACGGTGATCGGTCGCGATTTGTGCTTGAGCACGGCGCTGAATCCCATGCGCTTGAACAGCGCATGCAGGTCGGCGGCGCGGCCATCGGGCGCGGCGAATTCGACGAACTCGAAGCCATCGATGCCCATCGGGTTGTCAAAGGTGGTGACCTGCATGCCGAGGTTGGGCTGGGCGTTCATGGAGATGCTCCGGTGTTCGTTGGCGGCGGCTCTTCTTGAAGATGCGGCCAAGGATGACCGCTTCCTGACCCTCGCGATCATGAATGATCGCAACGATCACCCAGGGCGCGGCGACGCATGTCTCGATCTTCGTGAGCATGGACGCGTACCGGAAATTATGGTTTCATTTGAAACCAGTTGCAAGGTCTACCGCCGCATGACGGACCACGCCCCGCTCGAACTCGAGCATTTTCTGCCATACCGCCTGTCGATCCTGTCTAACCGCGTCAGCCAGGCCATCGCGCACGCTTACCAGGATCGTTTCGACCTTTCGATGACGGAATGGCGCGTGATCGCCGTGATCGCGCGCTACGACGGACATGGGTTGTCCGCCCGCGAGGTGGCCGGGCACACCGAGATGGACAAGGTTGCGGTCAGTCGAGCGCTCACGCGCCTCGTGGCCGCGAAACGCGTTGCACGACGCACGCACGATGGCGACAAGCGTCGTTCGGTACTGCGCCTGACCGCGGCGGGCTGGAAGATCCACGATGCCGTCGCGCCGCTCGCGCGTGCGCACGAGCGCAAGATGCTGGCTGCGCTCAGCGTGGAGGAACGACGCGCGCTGAAGGGAATTCTCGACAAGCTCGCGCCAGTCGCGGAAAAAGACTGACACTCCGACGTGCCGACTCGATCCCGCCCAAGCGCCACCGTTGCCGGCAGGCGCTCGTGCGAGGCAAAGACGGCTAGATCACTACTTGGCGCCGTGCATCAGCTTCTGCACCAGCGGCGAGATCAGAAACAGCAGGACACCGGCGATCAGCAAGATCCAGAAGCCCTGCGTGTAGGCCGTAAGCGCGCTACCCGTGGTCATCCCGGTTTCGCCGCTCGCCTCGCCGGCAAAGATGCCCGCGAGATTGTTGCCAATCGCGATCGACAGAAACCAGGCACCCATTGCGAAACCGGTCAGGCGCGGCGGCGCGAGCTTGGTGGTCATCGACAGGCCGATCGGCGACAGGCACAGCTCACCGACCGACTGGATCACGTAGACCATGAACAGCGTCCAGAACGGGATCTTGCCGGTATCGCTCGAGATGAGATGCGTCAACGCATACATCAGCAGCAGGAAAGCCAGACCGTTGAAAATCAGGCCGAGGCTGAACTTGCGCGGGATCGTCGGGTTGGCGCGGCCCATGCGGATCCAGATCCAGGCGATGATCGGTGCAAAAAGGATGATCGCCACCGAATTGACCGACTGGAACCAGGACACCGGGAACTCCGTAACACCGGCCAGCGCGTTGAACAGGCTGTGGAAACCGATGTCGCGTTCAATGATCTTTTCGGCCAGGAAGTTGAAGGAGCTGCCGGCCTGCTCGAAATAGCACCAGAAGAACACGTTGAAGGTCAGGATGATCAGCATCGCGATGACCTTGTCGCGCGCGACCTTGCCTTCCTTGACACCTTCAGCAAACAGCATGATCGCCGGACCGACCAGCAGGGCCATCAGGATCACCTGCAGGATGGTGGCATCGATCGTCAGCAGGAAATAGAACACCGGGATGCCGACCAGCACGCCCAGGACCAGCACGATAGAGACGTTGCGCAGACTGCCTTGGTGTTCGGCCGGCAAGCCGATGCCCTTGAGCTGGCTGCGTCCGAGGTAGAACCAGATAAGGCTGAAGATCATGCCGACGCCGGCGGCGATGAACACGATCTTGTAGGCTGGCATATCGTCGATGCCGAACACTTTCTTGGCGAGATACTGGGTTATCAGCGGCGCGAGCAGCGCACCTAGATTGATGCCCATGTAGAAAATGGTGAAGCCGGAATCTCGGCGTTCGTCGGACTGGGCATAGAGCTTGCCGACCAGGGTCGAGATGATCGGCTTGAACAGGCCATTGCCGACGATGACCGTGGCGAGGCCGAGCTTGAACAGGTGTTCGCTGGGCAGGGCCAGCATGAACAGTCCGGTCGCCATGATCCCCGCGCCGAGCAGGATCGACCGCTGATAGCCGATGAGTTTGTCGGCGACGTAACCGCCGAAGATCGCCCCGGCGTACACCAGCGCGAGGTAGGCACCGTAAAGTTCGCTGGCGGGTTTCTCGCCCGTGCCTTGGCCGTTGTAGAACTGCGCCACAACGTAGAGCACCATGGCCCAGCGGATGCCGTAGAACGCGAAGCGCTCCCAGAATTCGGACATGAACAGCATCCACAACGGCGCTGGGTGACCGAGGCGCTGCGGAAAGTCAGGCGGCGCGGATGCGCTGGCGCTGGTGTCGGACATGAAATCCCCTTGCATGTGGCGAATCGCAAACGTGTAACCGCTGGCGTGCGCCGCGTCAAACCGCAACGCAGCGCGACGCGCCGGGGTGAACGTGCTACGCGCCAGTTACCGGCGCGCCAATCTCGCTGCGAACATCGATCAGTTCCGGGAAAAAAGTCAGATCCAGCGCTTTTTTCAGAAACGCGACGCCGGACGAGCCGCCGGTGCCGCGACGGAATCCGATGATGCGTTCAACCGTCTTCATGTGGCGGAAACGCCAAAGCTGGAAACTCTCCTCGATATCGACCAACTGCTCGCACAAATGATATTCCGGCCAGAATTCGCGTGCGTTCTCGTAAATGCGTTTGAATACCGGCACGAGTTCCGGCGTACGTTCGTGCGGCGCGCGAACGTCGCGTTCCAGGAATTCCGCGGGCACTGCATGTCCACGGCGCGCAAGGTAATTCAATACCTCAGCGTATAGACTCGGCGTTTCAAGCGCTTGCGCGAGTTCCGCCTGCGCCACTGGATCGTGTGCGAAGACCGTGAGCATGCCCTCATTCTTGTTGCCGAGCAGGAATTCGATCGTGCGGTACTGCTGCGACTGGAAGCCTGAGGCCGGGCCGAGTACGTGGCGGAATTCCAGGTATTCGGAGGGGGTCAACGTTTCCAGCACGCCCCATTGGGAAAAAAGTTGCTGCTGCACCTGCTTGACGCGCGCAAGGATCTTCAGCGTGGCATCGACATCATCTTCGCGCAGGCGCGTGATCGCGGCCCGCAGCTCGTGGATCAACAGCTTCATCCACAGCTCGGCGACTTGGTGCTGCACGATGAACAGCATTTCATCGTGATGCGGCGGATCACTCAGCGGCTTTTGCGCAGACAGCAGAATCGGCAACTGCAGATAGCCGCCGTAGGTCGTGCGATCGCGCAAATCGAGTTCGATGCCCTCTTCGATCGGGCGCAAATTCGGCGTTTCGTTCATTGCGGTGTCACAATCCGGAAGCCGATCAGTGTACCCGTCTGCCGCAGCGGGATGTTGCGCCGGGCCTTGCGGATGCGCGGTCGTCTTGCTTACTGTTTTGGTCCAATATCCGGATCGACCGCCACAAGCGGCTCGTGCCAACGCCGACCCATCGGCCAGACATGCCAACATCCCACGCGCTCACGCGCCGTGCGTCCCCAGCAACGGAGGCCTCTTGTCCATCGCCGCCACGTTTGAAATCGAATACCTGCAATATCTCGACGCCGACGGCAAGCTCGTCCGCGACGACCTGCCCGCGATCGCGCGTGACGTGCGCGCCCTCGTCGACCTGTACAAGCAGATGCTGTTCGTGCGCGTGTTCGACAGCAAGGCAGTCGCACTGCAACGCACCGGCAAGCTCGGCACCTATGCCTCCTGCCTGGGCCACGAGGCGGCACATGTCGCCATCGGCAGCGCGATGCAGGAAGACGATGTGTTTGCGCCGATGTACCGCGAATACGGCGCGCAATTCTGTCGTGGCGTGAAGCCGCGCGAAGTACTGTTGTACTGGGGCGGCGACGAGCGCGGCAGTGATTTTTCCGGCCCCGCGCACGACTTCGCCTGGGCCGTGCCGATCGCGACGCAGTGCCTGCACGCCGCAGGTTCCGCGCTCGCGTTCAAGGTGCGCAAGGAACCGCGCGTCGCGGTCACCGTGGTCGGCGACGGCGGCTCTTCCAAGGGCGATTTCTACGGCGCCATCAACGTCGCCGGCGCGATGACCTTGCCGCTGGTCGCAGTCATCGTCAACAACCAATGGGCGATCTCGGTGCCACGCAGTGCACAGACCGGCGCCAAGACGCTGGCGCAGAAAGGTATCGCGGCAGGTCTCGAGTGCCTGCAGGTCGACGGCAACGATTTGATCGCCATGCGCGCCGCGATGGACTACGCGATCAAACGCGCGCGCCATGGTCACGGCGGCATGGTCATCGAGGCAGTGACCTATCGCCTGTCAGATCACACGACGGCCGACGACGCGCGCCGCTACCGCGACGACGCCGATGTGAAGGCGGCGTGGGAGCGCGAGCCGATGAAGCGCATCAAGGCGTATTTGATGTCGTTGAACGCGTGGACCGAAAAGGAAGAGGAAGACTGGAAGGCCGAGTGTTCGACCAGGGTCGACGTCGAGGTCAACGCCTATCTCGCAACGAAATCGCAGCCGACCGAAGCCATGTTCGATTTCACTTGGGCCGAGTTGCCGGCAGACCTCGTTGCGCAGCGCGCAGCGGCGCTCGCGTTGGACAAGGCGCATTGAATACTTGTGAGAGCGGCTTCAGCCGCGATGCCTTTGTTCTGATACCAACGGAAGAGCATCGCGGCTGAAGCCACTCGCACGTTCCCGGTTCATTTGACTTCCACAGATACGGATTCCGCCGAATGGCACAAATCACCCTCATTGAAGCCGTTACCCAGGCGCTGGCGTACGAAATGAAACACGATCCGAGTGTGGTTGTCCTCGGCGAGGACGTCGGCGTCAACGGCGGCGTTTTCCGCGCGACGCAAGGCCTGCAACTGGCATTCGGTGCCGATCGCGTGATCGACACACCACTGGACGAGACAACGATCGCCGGCCTCACGGTCGGCCTCG
>JBDSNK010000287.1:0-6091 GCA_039915385.1 Dokdonella sp. | reverse complement strand
GCTTTGGCGAAGGCGTCGTGCTCGGATACGAGGGCGCCGGCGCGCATACGCTGGTCGAAGTCAATTTTGCCGATGCCGGTCGCAAACGGCTGGTGCTCGCCTATGCGAATCTCAGCGCGTTGTGACGGGAGCTGCATACAAGCACTGCGAAACGCTCGTTGCCAGCGGGTCAGTCGAGGCCGCGATTTGCGCGGAATAGAAGGCCGATGCCAAGCCGTGAAAATGGACGAGAGCGCACACTCCCAGCGTATGCGAACCTGTCAAGGTGGCGGATGAGGCTGCGCATGCGTTCACTTGGGTCGCCGGGGAAATTGTCACGATGAAGATTTCGCGTAAGACAGAGAAAATCGTCCTGACCATGGCAGCCTCCGCGGCCTTGGCTGCGGTCGTTTTGTGGTGGTATGCGGATAGCTCACGTTCGCGTCGCACGCCTGAGGCGAGCGTCCCATCGTCGATGGTGATGACCGCCGCAGCCACGGCGCCAGAGCGCACGGAAAGCGTTGCACCTCCAGCGATGTCCGCACCGGCAGCGTCGCCAACAGCGGCGGACGATCGCGTATCCGCTCCCACGCCGGCGCCTGCCCCGCCGCCGGAGCTCGTGCACACCCGCGCGCCGACGACATCAGTCGTACCCGCCAAAGCAACGGACGGTTCATCCGGATCTTCGCCGGAATCGCCGACTGCGCTGTCCAGCACGACCGCCGAACCGGCGCTGGCAGCCGTCGCCTCGATCGAAGAAGTGGACGGCCACGACGATGCCATCGACTTGTTCGCCGAACGCATCGCGAAGCTGGAACAGGTCAGCAGCAGCGACCCGGCCGATGCGAACGACGCGCGCCTGTTGAACGATTTCAACGCGCGCGCGCCAGACGATGAGGTAGCACCGCAACGCGTCAAGGTACTGCGCGATCGTCTGAGCGATTGGCTTGCCAACTTTCCACCGGAACGCGTTGACCACATGAGTCTGGTATCGGTCGAGTGCAGGACCGCTTCGTGCCAGATCCTGATTGCCGAGGAAACGGCGGACGTATCGCCCCAGTTGAACGATACGTTCCGTGCGTCGTTCAGTTCATTTGTAAGTGAGGACTGGTGCAGGGACCTTGGGCTCATGCCGCAGAGTCTCGCGATGCACGCGGCCGGCAGCGGCGCGGATGGCAAGCCGGATCACGCGCTGTGGACCCTATATCTCGGCGACATCGCATCGGGTTGACCGAGTCCGGCACGCGCGCCCGGTTGCACGCGCGGCGAAGTGTGAAGCTTGTCTTTTCGCCGGCTGTAACGCAGCCGTCACGAGCATTCGGAAGACTGCGCGGTTGTCGGCTCTGGCGTGATCGCCTCGGCCTTTCCCTGGCAGACCCGGAGCATCCCCATGACCGCATGCAGCAGACGGTTCGTCGTCTGGCTTGTTCTCCTGTTCGTGTTGTTCGCAACGCCGGCGAGTGCGCAAATGCGCATCACTGAATACATGTACGGCGGCGCCAACGGCGAATTCGTCGAGTTCACGAACGTCGGCAACGCGCCGCTCGACATGAGCGGCTGGAGCTTCGACGACAGCAGTCGCACGCCGGGCAGTCAGAGCCTCGCTGCATTCGGCACCGTGGCGGCGGGTGAATCGGTGATCCTGACCGAAACGACGGCGGCCGCATTCCGCGCGGCGTGGTCGCTGTGCGATGCAGTCAAGGTGATCGGCGGCAATGCGAACAATTTGGGTCGCGACGACGAGATCAATCTGTACGATGCCGGCAATCAGCTGGTCGACCGGCTCACGTATGGCGACGACAGCGCGCTCGGCGGCCCGCGCACGAACGCAATCAGCGGCTGGGTCAATGCAGCAGGCCTCGGCAGCAACATCATCACGGACTGGACGCTGTCGTCGGTCGGCGACGGTGAAAGTTCAATCGCTTCGGTCGGCGGCGACATTGGCAGTCCCGGCAAAAGCACGCGTGCGACCGTGCCGTTCACCGCCTGTCCGCTGCCTGTCGGCGTGATGCGTATCACCGAGTACATGTACAGTGGCGCGAATGGCGAGTTCGTCGAGTTCACCAACGTCGGCAATGCCGCACTCGACATGAGCGGCTGGAGTTTCGACGACAATAGCAATGTCGCGGGCAGCCAGGATCTGAGTGCGTACGGCAGCGTGCCGGCGGGCGAATCGGTGATCTTCACCGAAGCCTCGGCGAGCACGTTCCGCAGCGCATGGAATCTGTGCAGCGGCGTCAAGATCATTGGCGGCAACACCAACAACCTCGGTCGCGCCGATCAGATTAATCTGTACGATGCGAGTCAGCAGCGCGTCGACCGGCTGACCTACGACGACCAGACCCTGGGTGGTCCGCGCGCGAACAACGTCAGTGCCTGGGTCAGCGCGGCCGGCCTCGGCAACGATCTACCGCTCGACTGGACCCTGTCCGCTGTCGGTGACAGCGAAGGTTCGAGCGCATCCAGCGGCAACGACCTCGGCAGTCCCGGCAAAAGCGCGCGTGCCACCGTGGCCTTCGATCCCTGTGCGAGCGGTTCGGGCGGACCGATCATCACCGTCGATCCGGTCGCGACCTCGCACTATCTCGACCTGGCCAGCGCGACAGCCGGTGCCATCAGCGGCGTGATGGGCGACCCGACCGACCCGGCGGCGACGAACGGCATCGGCTTCGTGTTTGTGCTGCCCGGCGGCGGCGATGCAGCGACGCTGACGATTGCCGCGAGCAGCAACAATGCCAGCGTCGTCGATGCCGCTGGACTGCTCTTGAGCGGCAGCGGCGCAACGCGCCAGCTCACGATCACGCCGCACGGCGTCGGCTACGCCACGATCACGCTGAGCGCCACGGATACACTCAACAACGTCGGTACCTATGTGATCCACTACGCGGCGTCGGCTGCGGCAGCGACGCCGGCTATGACCTTGTTCCACACCGGCGCCAGCGACGCGTCGGCGACCGTTGCGGTCGATGACGACACGATGTTCGTCGGGGACGATGAAACCAACACCTTGCGTCTTTACGATCGCCATCAGTCCGGTTTGCCGCTGGCCGGATTCGATTTCAGCCAACAGCTGAACCTGACCGATCCCGACAATCCGGAGATCGACATCGAAGCGTCGACGCGCGTTGGCGATCGCTTGTTCTGGACCGGCTCGTACAGCACGTCGAAGAATTTTCACGTACGTCCAAACCGCCATCGCGTATTCGCGACCGATCTTGCCGGCAGCGGCGTCAATGCGACGCTTGCCTATGCCGGCCGCTATGACTGGCTGCTCGAGGACATGGTCGCGTGGGACCAGGGCAACGGGCATGGCCTCGGTGCGAACGCGCTGGGTTTCGCTGCGAGCAGTGCCGAAGGCGTCAATTCAAAGACGCCGGCGGGTTTCAACATCGAAGGCTTAAGCATTGCGCCGGACAACAGCACGGCCTACGTTGCATTCCGAGCGCCGCAGTTGCCGACGAGTGCGCGCACGCAGGCGCTGATCGTGCCAGTGCAGGATTTTGCGAGCCTCGTCACCGGCGCGGCCCCCGCTTCGCGTGTGTCAGGTTCGGCGAGTTTCGGTGCGCCGATCCTGCTCGACCTTGGCGGGCGCGGCATCCGCAGTCTCGAGCGCAACGTGGCCGGTCAGTACTTGATCATTGCGGGCCCGGCTGGTGACGCAAGTGGGATCGCGCCGGCGGATTTCCGTCTGTACGCATGGACCGGTCAGCCAGCGGATGCGCCGTTCGATCTCGCTGTCGACCTGAGCGCGCTCGACATCAACGGCGGCAGTTTTGAATCGATTGCGCAACTGCCGGCGCAGCTCGGTCCCGGCAGCGTGCTGCAGTTCCTGTTCGACAACGGTGACAGCGCCTGGTATGCCGATGGCATTGCGGCGAAGGATCTAACCGAGTCACGCTTCAGGAAATTCGCAAGCCTGGATGTGGCGGTCGATGTGAGTTATCCAGCGGCTGCGCTGACGACGGTGGCGGGCACACCGCAGAGCGCGATGACTGGCAGCGCATTCGCGTTGCCGCTCAGCGTGCGCGTCACCGATGCTTACGGCCAGCCGCTATCAAACGTGTCAGTTGCATTCATCGCGCCAGCGAGTGGTGCGAGTGCGATCTTGTCGGCGTCGCCTGCAAGTACGGATGCCAACGGCATCGCGAGTGTGACGGCGACTGCAAACGCGCTGGCAGGAAGCTATGCGGTCAACGCGAGCGTCAACGGCGTGATCGCAACGGCGACTTTCGCGCTGGGCAATGACGTCGATACGAGCGACGTTATTTTCAGGGACAGCTTCGACACGTCATCACGCTGACCGTTTGAGCCCTCCCCTTCGAAGGAGAGGGCTCAAAGACTCGTCAGCCGCGGCTGCCGCGCGAACGGAATTCGGCGAGCTGACTGTCGACGTTGTCGAGCAGGGGCTCGATCGCTTCGCGCGCCTTTTCCGCCGCGTTGAGGCTGGTGAAGTTCACCTGCTCGCCGCCGCTGCGCCACAGGACGCTGCCGTCGGAGACACGATACGCGCGCACGCCGAGCTGCACCGTGTACAGAGTGGAACTCTGGCCGTAGTACTGCATCTGCTGCGTGCCGACCGGACGAGCATGCACGAACACGACCGCGTCGGCCTTACCCGCCATCGCGCGCAGGTTCGGGCTGTCGCCATGCGTGCGACTGCCTTCGATGACGCGGAAGCCGCGGCTCTGCAGCAGGCTGACCAGTGCGTCCTCGGCGGGCGCGGAGATCACGTCGTCGCCGGAAGCGATCACTGCGATCGTCGGCACATGGGGCTTCGGTGGTGCGGCCGGATGTTCCACTGGCGTGGCTTTCGCAATGCGTACATCCGGCGCCGTATCAGCTTCATGCTCGGCCGCTTGCGCCGCGGGCAGATCGTGCAGGGCTTGCATGCCTGCCTGCGAAGCGCGTGCAGCCGGTGCATCGGACGCGTCGTTCGCAGCCGGAATCGCAGAATCCGCAACCGCGGCGGGCGCCGCCGAACTGTTTGCAGGCGGTGCCGGCGGTGGCGGAATCGTCGGCGTACTGGTCGTCGAGGTGGCCGTCGTGCCCGCAGCGATGGAAGCGGCAATGCTTGCGGCTGCCGATGGCGTTGTGCTCGAAGGGGGCGTCGCTGCCGGCACTGTCGCAGTGGTCGCAACCGCACTGGGCGTGCCAAGCAAGCCTGCCAGCGCCGGAATGTTGCCGCGATACGCGTAGGCGCCGCCGCCGATACCAAGCAACAGAATTGCGGCAATCGCCCATGGCAGCGCCGAGCTGCGCGCCGGCGCACCCGCTGCGGAGCGATCGAGCACCGACTGGTGCAAAGGTGCCGCACCCGGAGCCGGTGGGGGCAGCGGCTGGTTGGAGGCGGTGATCCGCGTGTTCGCAACGGCCGCCTCGCGATGGATCGGCGTCGGCGAAGACGGCGGCGTCCGCGGCAGCGAAGCCTGGCCCGATACCGGTGTCTTCTGGCCGATCATGGTTGACGCAGCCGGTGACAGTTTTGTCTGTGCCGTGATCGGCCCACCCTTGGCAACCAGCGGGTGCTGATTGATATCGGTCACGAGTTCGTGGCAGTTCTGGTAGCGATCGGCCGGTTCCTTGGCGATCATTTTCTTGAGCACCTGCGCGATCTGCGCATCGACGTTCGCGTTCAACTGGCGCACGTCGGGAATATCCGCCTTCACTACTTCGAGCATGAGGCCGAGCGGTGACTCGTCGTTGAACGGCATCTTGCCGGTCAGCATCTCGAACAACACGATGCCAAGCGAGAAGATGTCCGAACGCTGATCGACCGGCTTGCCAAGGCAGACCTCAGGCGACAGGTAACCCGGCGTGCCGACGAATTCGCCGGTCGTGGTGAGCTTCTTGGACAGGTCCTGGTTCGACAGCGCGATACCGAAGTCGGCAATCTTGACCGAGCCGCGATTGGAGATCATCAGATTGCCGGGCTTGATGTCGCGATGCACGACGCCGCGGTCGTGCGCAGTCGACAGGCCCATCGCAGTCTGCTGGATCACCTTCGCCGACTGCTCGACGGTGAGCTTGTGATCGCGCTTGAGCATCGAACCGAGCGATTCGCCCTCGACGAACTCCATCACGAAGTAGGTCTGGCCTTCGTCTTCGCCGATGA
>JBDSNK010000274.1:0-11183 GCA_039915385.1 Dokdonella sp. | reverse complement strand
GGGATGATTTCCGACACGATGCCGAACGCCGGCAGGATCATGATGTAGACCTCGGGGTGCCCGAAGAACCAGAAGATGTGCTGGAACATCACCGGGTCGCCGCCGCCGGCAGCATTGAAGAAGCTGGTGCCGAAGAATTTGTCGGTCAGCAGCATGGTGACTGCGCCCGCGAGCACCGGCATCACCGCGATCAGCAGGAAGGCCGTGATCAGCCAGCTCCAGACGAAGATCGGCATGCGCAGCAAGTCCATTCCCGGGGCGCGCATGTTGAGGATCGTCGCGATGATGTTGATCGCGCCCATGATCGAGCTGATGCCCATCAAGTGAATCGCGAAGATCATGAAGGCGACGTTGCTGCCGCCTTCAAGCGACAGCGGCGGATACATCGTCCAGCCGCCCTGCGGGCCACCGCCGGGCATGAAGATTTCGGAAATCAGCAGGAAGAACGCGAACGGCAGGATCCAGAACGACCAGTTGTTCATGCGCGGCAACGCCATGTCCGGCGCACCGACCATCAGCGGGATCATCCAGTTGGCGAGACCGACGAAGGCCGGCATCACCGCGCCGAAAATCATGATCAGTGCGTGCATCGTGGTCATTTCATTGAAGAACTCCGGCTGCACGAGCTGCAGGCCCGGCTTGAAAAGTTCTGCGCGAATGACCATCGCCATCGAACCGCCGATGAAGAACATCGTCAGCGAGAAGATCAGGTACAGAGTACCGATGTCCTTGTGGTTCGTCGTGAACAGCCAGCGATGCAGGAAGCCTTGCGGCTTGTGATCGTGGTCGTCATGCGCATCATGCGCGTCGTCGTGGATGGCGGGATTGGCTGCGGCCATGGCCTTGAACCTCTATTGAATAGTTCGGCCAAGAATGGCCGCTTTTTTATTTCTTCGCGTTCAACATCGAACGCACAAGTTCACTGGATGGCGCGCCGCTACGATGCCGCCGCAATCCTTGTTGCTCAGCCTTGCGGTGTGGACGAAGTGGCGATCGGCGCGCTTGCAGCCGTCTGCGCCGCGGTCGTCGCGGTTTCCTGCGCGGCCATCCATTGCTCGAATTCGGCTTTCGGCACCGCCTTGACGACGATCGGCATGAAGCCGTGGTCCTTGCCGCACAGTTCCGCGCATTGGCCGCGGTAGGTGCCGGGCTCGTCGATCTGCGCCCATTGGTCGTTGATGATTCCGGGGATCGCGTCCTGCTTCCAGCCGAGGCTCGGCACCCACCAGGCGTGGATGACATCATCGGCGGTAATCACGAACCGCACTTTGACGCCGACCGGGAGTACCAGCGGCTTGTCGACATTGAGCAGATAGCTCTGGAAATCGCCATCCTTGACCGTGGCGGGATCAATGCCGGAACCGAGCTGGCGCGCCTTGTTCGAGTCGGCATCCAGGCTCGACACAAAATTCACATGCGCCGGTTTCTTGAAGTAGTCGACGTACTCGTAGCGCCACTTCCATTGGTAGCCGGTGATCTTGATCGTCATTTCCGAGTTTTCGACATCAGCCATGTCGACCAGCAGCTTGGTCGCGGGCCACGCCATCACGACCAGGATAATGATCGGGACAACAGTCCAGATCGCTTCCATGGTCGTGTTGTGGCTCCAGGTTGCCGCGACCACGCCCTTGGACTTGCGGAACGCGAACATCGCATAGGCCATCGCGCCAAACACGACGATGCCGATCACGACGCAGACCCAGAACACGAGCATGTGCACGTCGTGGATGCGATGCGAGATCGGCGTTACGCCGGGTGTCATGTTGAGCTGCCACGGCTGCGGATTCGCCAATGCCGTGCCGCTCGCGAGCAACGCGAGTGCCGCAAAGGCGCGGCAGGCGCGCTGGACCCCGGATGAAATCATCGACATCACCTTGTTTCGAGTACTTGGATTCGCAAATCTTTAGCGCCGGCGGCACGCAAGCCCGACCCGACCGGGCCCGGCTTCCAACGTCGAGAGCGCAACTCTGTGATGATAGTGGACCCTGCGCAGCAGCGGCAACCGTGGGCATGAGCGCGCGTGCGACAAACCGCCGCAAGCGGGCTCCCGGCGAGGGTCGTCGAGTAGCGCGGGACCTTGGCCCGCACAGCCCGCATCACTACACTATCCCGCTTCGCGCGGCCGTTCGGTCACGCGCTCCCGCCCTTCTACGAGACCCGCCTTGAGCGATCGCCTGATACCGGAACTCCCGCCTGCCGCCGAGCCGACCTGGGCGCGTATCACGGCCGCCTGGTCGCGTGACGAGACCGAGGCGGTCGACGACCTGCTGGCGCAAGCTACCCTGCCAGCGGCCGAGCTTGCGGTCGTGCTCGCGCGCGCTTCCGACCTCGTAGCGCGCGTGCGCGCCCGCGCCAGCGAGCAGAGCGCGGTCGAGTCCTTCATGCGTCAGTACGATCTTTCCAGCGAGGAGGGCGTGCTGCTGATGTGCGTCGCGGAAGCCTTGCTGCGCATTCCGGACAGCGCGACCGCGGACAAACTGATCCGCGACAAGCTCGGTGAGGCGAACTGGAAGAAACACATTGGCGGCAGTGAATCGGTGCTGGTCAACGCGTCGACCTGGGGCCTGATGCTGACGGGCCACCTGGTCAACCTTGCCGATGAAACCCGCCGCGACTTCACTGGCGCGCTCAAGCGCCTCGTCGGCCGTGCCGGCGAACCCGTTATCCGCCTCGCCGTGCGCCAGGCGATGCGCATCATGGGCCACCAGTTCGTCATGGGCCGGACGATTGACGAAGCGCTCGACCGCTCTGCCGAGAAAGCCAACGCGGTCTATCGCTATTCCTACGACATGCTTGGCGAGTCCGCGCTGACGATGGCGGATGCCGAGCGCTATCACCGCGCCTACAAGGACGCGATCGGCGCACTGGGCAAGCGCGGGCCGTTTGCCAACGTGCTCGATGCGCCATCGATCTCGGTCAAGCTGTCGGCGCTGCATCCGCGCTATGAGGTCGCCAAGCGCGCTCGAGTGCACGCGGAACTCACGCCGAAGCTGCTCGAACTCGCGCAACTGGCAATGAAGAACGGCATCGGCATGACCGTCGATGCGGAAGAATCCGAACGTCTCGAAATCTCGCTCGAGATCATCGGCGAAGTATTCGCGCACGCGTCGCTGGCTGGCTGGAACGGTTTTGGCCTTGCGGTGCAGGCGTACCAGAAGCGCTGCCCGTTCGTGATCGACTGGCTGGCGGAGACCGCGCGCAAAGCGGGGCGGCGCTGGTGCGTGCGATTGGTGAAAGGCGCGTACTGGGATTCGGAGATCAAGCGCGCGCAGGAAAGCGGCTACGCCGGCTATCCGGTGTACACGCGCAAACCAAACACCGACGTCTCCTACCTCGCGTGCGCCAAGCGCATGTTCGCGGCGGGCGGCGAGACGATCTATCCCCAGTTCGCCACTCACAACGCGCACACCATCGCGGCGATCCATCACCACGCGCAAGGTCGCGCGTTCGAATTCCAGCGCCTGCATGGCATGGGCACCGATCTTTACGCCGAGGTCATCGGCGAAAAGAACCTCAACGTGCCGTGCCGCGTCTACGCGCCAGTGGGCAGCCACGAGGACTTGTTGCCGTACCTGGTAAGACGCCTGCTCGAGAACGGCGCGAATACCTCGTTCGTCAACCGCATCGTGGATGAAGATGTGTCTATCCGCGAACTCGTCGCCGATCCGTGTGAATCGGTGCGCGCGTTCACCTCCAAACCACATCCACGCATCCCGCTGCCGGTCGGCCTCTACGGCGAAAGTTCTGTGCGTGCGCAGAATTCAAATTCTGTATCCAGGAAGAATTCCATGGGCGTCAACCTCGCCAACGACAACGAACTCAAAGCCCTCGCCGACGCCGTCAACGCGCCGCACGCCGCGTGGATCGCCGCGCCGCTGGTGCCCGGCGCTACCAGCACCGAGGCCGCCCGTCCGGTTACCAACCCGTCCGATCGCCGCCAGGTGATCGGCGAAAGTCGCAACGCGGACGCCGCGACCATCGAGAAGGCGCTCGCGAACGGTGTCGCTGCGCAGGTCAACTGGGATCTGATGCCGGCCGCGAGCCGCGCCGCGATCCTGGAACACGCGGCGGACCTGCTCGAAGCGCGTCGTGGTGAATTCATCGCAATGTGCGTACGCGAAGCAGGCAAGACGATACCGGCGGCAATCTCCGAAGTGCGCGAAGCCGCAGACATGTGCCGCTACTACGCGGCGATGGCGCGCAAGTTGTTCGGCGCACCAGAAAACCTGCCCGGTCCGACCGGCGAATCGAACCAGTTGTTCCTGCGCGGCCGCGGCGTATTCGTCTGCATCAGCCCGTGGAATTTCCCGCTCGCAATTTTCATGGGCCAGGTCGCCGCCGGACTCGCCTCCGGCAACGCCGTAATCGCGAAACCCGCGGATCAGACCACCCTGGTCGGCCATGCCGCCGTGAAGTTGCTGCACGAAGCCGGCGTGCCCGAGGCGGTGCTGCAGTTCGTGCCGAGCAAGGGCTCGATGCTCGGCAACACCTTGCTGACCAAGTCCGATGTCGCGGGCGTCTGCTTCACCGGTTCGACCGAGACCGCGTGGACGATCAACCGCACGCTCGCCGCACGCAATTCACCGATCGCCGCGCTCATCGCCGAGACCGGCGGCCAGAACGCGATGATCGCCGATTCGTCCGCATTGCCGGAACAACTGGTCAAGGACGTGGTCGCCTCCGCGTTCGACTCCGCCGGCCAGCGCTGCTCGGCCGCACGCGTGCTGTTTGTGCAGGAAGACATCGCCGACAAGGTCGTCGCGATGCTCGCTGGCGCGATGAATGAACTGGTCGTCGGTGATCCGGCGAAGCTGTCGACCGATGTCGGTCCCGTCATCGACGAGCCATCGAAGAAGTTCCTCGTCGAGCACTCCGCGCGCATGGATCGCGAAGCGAAGAAGATCAACGAAGTGAGTCTCTCGGCCGAGGCGGCGAACGGCACCTTCTTCGCGCCGCGCGCCTACGAAATTCCGTCACTCGATCTGCTCACGCAGGAAGTGTTCGGTCCCGTCCTGCACGTCATCCGTTGGAAGGCGAACGAGCTGGACAAGGTCATCGACGCGATCAACGCCACCGGCTTCGGTCTCACGCTCGGCATCCACAGCCGCATCGACGCAACCGTCGAACACATCGCGCGTCGCGCCAAGGTCGGCAACTGCTACGTCAATCGCAACCAGATCGGCGCAGTCGTCGGCGTGCAGCCATTCGGCGGCGAGAACCTCTCCGGTACCGGCCCGAAAGCCGGCGGCCCGCACTATCTGCTGCGCTTCGCGACTGAGCGCACGCTGACCATCAACACCACCGCGGCCGGTGGCAACGCGTCGCTGCTCACGCTGGGTGAATGAAGCGCGCACGAAGGTCGTCGATGGAAAGGGTTTCTTTTCCACAATGGAGCATCGAATGACAGTTGGGACAGACAGGTCGTAAATCGCGTATCGGATCCACCCGGTACTCACCCCGGATGTCCGCCAGCGGAACGATGTGGTGCACATGGATAAATCCGGCGCCCAACTCACCGTACACCCGTTCGAACGAGAATTCGCAAACCCAGCACGCTGCGCCGTAGTGCTCTATGCATCTGAGCCGCGCAATCTTGTCTCGCTCGTACCTTGAAGTGACGACGCGGACCAGTGCGCCTTCCATTCGATCAATGCCCCCTTGCGCGCGAGTCGAATGTTCTGATTCATATTCAGGCGCCGGCAAATCCTCGCCGAGAAGAAGCGCAAGTTCACCGACAAGAGCTTGGCTATGTCCTTTTCTAACGCCCCTTCCAGCACTTCGGCGAGCGGCCAGATCCACGGCATCGAATAGTGCGGGGCGAAGCACTTCTATGCTTGAAAGAAACTGGTCGGCGGGCAGATAGGGCAATATTGCAAGGAGCGACCCAGGAATCGTCGGATAGAAACCTCGCCCATCTTCTCCCTCGATCAACTCAGCAGGGGACAGACGCTCGCTGCGCGCCCCGCTTCCCACGATGAGGCGCAGACCGTCTTCCATTGTGGGCGCGATCTCCGTCCACCCTACGTTCAGTCGTACGCCGCTGCCATGGTCCGTGATGCCCCAATGCTCAGGTCCATGAGCCGAGGCGCGGCGGATCAACTCGGCCAGCAATGTCGCGACCGGTTCCCGCACCGCGGCCGGCAGGTTTTCAAGGAGTTTCATGGCAGTCCTCATTGCAGGGTCCGGTGCACCGCATCAAGCGCTTCCACGATATTCGCCACGAGGGGTTTTCTGGGTGCTCCGCAAGCGCGCAAGTACACCTTCGACCATTGTCTTAGCCACTGGACCAGCGTCCGAGGCCACTGAATTCCAGCTTTCGCCGGGATGACGAAGCTTTTTCGAGGCTTCCACTTGGCATCGGGGCACCTTTCAGTGGATGGCGCTATAGCGACTGCGCATTCAAGCGCACTCCCAGCGCCCGCGTGAGCTTGAGGATCGTGTCGTAGCGCGGCTTGGCGCCGGGCGCCAGCGCCTTGTAGAGGCTCTCGCGACCAAGTCCCGCATCCTTCGCGAGCTGCGCCATGCCGCGCGCGCGCGCGATTGTCCTGATTGCCACGAGAAACATTTCCGGGTCCGGATCTTCGAGCGCGGCGGTGAGGTATTCAGCGACGGAGTCGTCGCCCGTCAGATAGTCGGCTGCATCGAAGTCCCTCACGCCGAGCGCCACCAGTGATTTCGGCTTTGCTTTCGCGATCTTCATGCTGATTCCTCCAAACGGCACGCCTTCCCGATTGCGCGCCGGATGTCGCGCTTCTGCGTTGATTTGTTCCCGCCAACCAGAAGCAGGTAAATCGTATCGCCGACGCGCGTGTAGTAGACGCGATAGCCGGCCCCGACGTGGACGCGCATTTCCGATACACCTTCCCCCACAGGCTCGCAATCGCCGAACTTTCCGGCCTGTGCTGACTCGATCCGTTGCGCAATGCGTGCCGGCGCCTTGGCGTCGCCTAACTGGTGAAGCCAGACATCGAACGCCTCCGTGCGGACGAACCGGTTCATGGTCATATCATGTCGTATCCATTCGGATACAACAAGTGTGCTGGCCGTGCGAGTTCGGATGTTTGCAGCTTCCTCATCCACTGGATCGGACGACTTCCGATCCGGAGATATCGACGCCCACTCTCCGCACCCCTTTCAGAATCCACGGACGCATCTTCACGATCGTCGAGCACTTCGTGCGGCACGCCAAGGCCTGCAATGGCGATATCCATCGCAACCAGATCGGCGCAGTCGTCGGCGCGCGGCCCTTCCGCGGTGAGAATCTCTCCGGCATCGGCCCGAACGCCGGCGGCCCGCACTACCTGTTGCGCTTCGCGACTAGCGCACGTTGACGATCAACACCACCGCAGCCGGTGGCAACGCGTCACTGCTGACCCTCGGAGACTAGTCGGTTCGTCGCTGCCGCGGCAGGCGCGACTAGCGCGCGGGCCGCGACTCTCCCTTCGCCGGGCGATCGCGGTTTTCTGTCGCCAGCAATCGATTGAACGCGCTGGCGAGACGCGCGGCGGGACCGTCGCCGACCGTGCGCAGTTCCAGATAAGTATCACCCTGCACTGCGCGCTCGACCAGATCGATGAGGCGCGTCAGCGGAACGCGCACGCGACGCCATTCAACCAACGCTCCCACCAGCAAGAGCACCAGCAGAAGCAGACCGCCCGCGGCAGCGGGTACGACGACCGCGTCGTATGTCGCCGCACGTGCAGATGGAGCGAGCAGCGAAACAAGCAGGACATCGTCGGTCGCGCCCGCCAACGGCTTGATTTGTGCCGGCCAGCTTGCGCCGGCCAGGTTGAAGTCAATCTTGCGGCTTGTGCCACGGTTCTGAAGCACGCCCTTGAGGAGCGACGCGTCGTCCACGATCTGCGCGAGCAGCTGTTGCGCCAAAGGCGACTCGAGCGTCGATGCGGCGACTCGCGGACCGCTTGCCGCCAGTGCGACCAGCGCAACGTCGGTACGTCCCGCCTCGGCGAGTTCCTTCGCCATCGGCGCACCCACGGAGGAAGCCGTCAACAACAGCGCCTGCATCGTCGCGCCGCGCATCAGCGGAGCGACACAGACCAGCAGTGATTTGTTCGTGTAAGTGTTCCATCCGCAAGCGGGGCGGAGCGTGCTTCGCACGCTCGCCACGAGGGGAGCGGTGGCGATCTCGCGCGGATCAAGATAGTCGGGCCCCGACCCGATCACGCGCGCACCGAGCGGATCGAGGATGACCGCATCTTCCAAGCCGTACGTCGCGCGACGCTCTTCGACGAGGTCGCGGATCGAGGCATGGTCGACGCTCGCTCCGGCTTCCGCGCCCGCGGTCAATGCGTGCTCGATGTAACTGACGAACCCGGCATCGCCCGCTAGCAGCCGCACCTTCAGTGCAAGTTCCTGCTGCCGCTGGGCTGCGATGCGCGTCTGGATCGACTGTGCCGTCGCCAGCGCGTTGCTGGTGGTTCGCGCGCCGACCTCGCGCACCTGCCACGCGGCCGTACCCGCGACGATCACGATGATCGCGACAGCGACCGCTACACAGCCGAGCGGATAACGAATACCGGGTTTCAAGGTGGCCCTCAATGCGACAGGTTTTGGTAGGGCTTGCCTTCCTTGTTCATGTGAGCCTCCACGCGCGGCTTCGTCAGGCGTATCGATCGCTCGATCGGCGCAGAGGCAGGCAGCGATACCGCGATGCTCTGGAATCCCGCTCGCGGATGCCAGAACGTGAGTTTGCCGGGTCCGGCAGGCAGGCCTTCGAGGGAAAACCGCCCGTCTCTCGTCGTCCGCGCAAAGAACGGCGTGTCGACAACGAGCACGGTCGCCTGCATCGCACTGTGCACGTTGCAGTTGACGAGGATCAGCCCGGGCTTGGTGAACGTGTGCTCGCCGGAGCCATCTTCGCCGATCAGCCCGAGATCGAATTGCGAACCCGCGGTTGCTGAAAAGACGTTGTGCAGGATTTCGTCGCGATTGGGAAACTTGACGGTGCTGCCGACCGGGACCACGAGGGATTCCGGATCGAATTTCTTTTCGTGGGTGTACATGAGATAGCGATCCGGCTTCGCGTGCACGGCGCCTTTGTCGGGAATGAAGTACACCGCCACAGCAGCGATTTCGTCGGCTGAAACGGCCGAATCCGACGTGAGCTGGACGTGCCCGCTGAGATTGGACGGGCCCGCGGGAGGCGCAGTGACCATCTTCGACGCGGCCGTCGGCGCGCTTGCCGACGCGCCAGCGTCATTGAGCGGCGGTTTCATGGAAGGCGTCGCAGCTTTGGCCGCCACCGCGCCTGCTTTCTTGCCCGTGGCGACCACCGGTGCGTCAGCCGCCGATTTTTCAACAGCGGGCGCCGCAGTCGGCGTTTCCGCCGGGACGGGCGCTGCCGATGGCGCTGTAGTCGCAACGGGCGCGGATGCCGCAGCGGTCGGTACTGCTGCCGCATTCGCCGTTGTCTTGCCATGCGCGTTCGCAGGCTGCATCGGCGCAGGCTTTTGCGATGACTCAGCGCAGGCCGTCAACAGCAATGCAAGAAACACCGCAAGTATGCGCGGAGTGATCATGTTGATTTCCCCAGTTGCATGAGTGGCGAGCACGGTGCGGATATCGCATCGTGTAAAAGTGAAGTGTCATGTCCATAGCGGCTCGGCGCGCCGTCGATCCTTGCCGCAGGCGCGCTCCGCGCGCCGCAAGAAATCATCAGGGTCGAGTGATTACCTGACGATGCATTGGCGCGAGTCTTTCCAGTAGCTTGTTTTGCGCACGAAATGGAATGCTGTGCTTGTCCATCGCAACCTGCAGATCTTCGACGAGCGCATTGAACTCCGATTCATGGATGGCGAATTTCGCGTGCACCTCGCTCATCGATTTGCCGGTGTATTGACACGGGCCACCGAGGATCACGCAAAACTGATCCACGAGTTCCGCCTTGATGTGTTTCTGGTCGGAGTCCGCGAAAAACGGCCGAGTGCGCGGATCGGCCACCAGCTCGGTCATGAAATCCTCCATCAACGCGACCAGGCCGGCCTTGTCGCCAAACTGGTGGAATACCGGCAGCAGCGAGGGGTCAGCGGGCGCCGGATTCTCTGCGCTGCTTGCACTATCGGGCATGCCCGCCAGCAACAGGCTCGCCGCCATTGCCATCACCCCGAGCTTCGTGTGAAACGTGATCATGGTTTCGCTCCGCAGTGAATGAGGGTCACAAGCCGACTTGAACGGACGCATACAATCCACGCTGGTCATCCTTTATCACGACGTTGCCCAGGTATGCGTAGGCGAGCGTCACCGACACGTGCTTTGTCGGTGCCCATGCGATGAACAGGTCGTACCAGTCATCCTCACGCGCTATGCCGAGGTTGTCCGGCTTCATGCGGTATTCGGCGCCGATCGCGAGTTTGCGGCTGAGCAGGTACGCCGCCGACGCCTCGAATTCGGGCTGGTAGCTGTCGTGCTTGTCGCCGCCGAAACCGAGAATACCGATCTGGTTGGCCTTGGTCAGGCGCAGGGTGCCATTGAGCAGCAAGTTCTGGCCGAGCAGCAATTTGGTCGCGCTGACGTAGAAATCGGTGCCGCTATCGCTTTTCGCGCCGATCGCATGCAACACATCGCCGCGATCGTTCGATTTGTATTGCAGGCCGACTGCAATCTGCGGCATTGGGCTGTTTTGGTCGAGCAATACATCGCCCGCGACTTTCACCTTCACGCCGACGATGTTCTGGCGAAAGGTGAAGCCGCGTCCGAGGCCGAGTGCTGCACCAACATCCTCGGTATTGAAGCGCTGCTGTGCGAATGACAATTCGACGCGGTCATGTATGCCGATGAGAACACCGGCGTCGGAGAGGTGATAGTCCTGCACGCCGACATGGGTGTAATAGGCATTTGCGCCAACCTCATCGCGCGTACCGTAACCACCCATCACGGCCCAGGGCGTCAGTCCGCCACCGGCCGCGCCTTCGAGTTGGCTGACGCCGCCGGTCAACAACAACTTGTTGCTGCCGAGCAGGGGACGGTCAAGCACATCCACTTCCGCGGGCCCGGGTCGCGCAAGCGGCGTCGATGTGCCTGCAGAGGTCGAGTCCTGCGCGCACGCAGTCAGCGGAAGCGTGGCGATAGCCAGCGCACACACCAGGCACCCTACCGGGGCGAGACGAATCTCGCGCATGAATGTCATTGGCCATCCCCCTTCAATGTGACACGCAATGTCCGCC
>JBDSNK010000213.1:0-4244 GCA_039915385.1 Dokdonella sp. | reverse complement strand
CGCCAGCGACCAACGCCCGCGTCGGCGATCTAGAACATGAACTCGCGCTCACGCGCGATGAGCTGCGCATCGCGCTGGATGGCCTGGAGACATCGAACCAGGAGCAAAAGGCGATCAACGAGGAGGCGCTTTCGGTCAACGAGGAATACCAATCGACCAACGAGGAACTGCTGACCTCGAAGGAAGAATTGCAGTCGCTCAACGAGGAATTGACCGCGCTAAACGGTCAGTTGCAGGAAACACTCGAACGTCAGCGTCAGACCTCGGACGATCTTCAGAACGTTCTCTACAGCACCGATGTCGCGACCCTGTTTCTCGATCCCGAGCTGAACATTCGCTTCTTTACGCCGGCCACGCGTGCGCTGTTCAATGTCATCCCGAGCGACGTCGGCCGGCCTCTGGCCGATCTGCGGTCGCTGGCGGTCGATGAGCGGCTCGCCAGTGATGCGAGAGCAGTACTGAAGGGCGCAGCCGCGATCGAACAAGAAATTGAGGTTCCAGGTGGAACCTGGTTCATGCGGCGAATTCTGCCGTACCATGCGGTCGACACGAAGATCGAAGGTGTGGTGATTACCTTCGCCGACATTACCGAGCGCAAGCGCTCGGCCAAGGCGTTGAACGCCACAAAGCGCGAAGCCGAGCTGGCCAATATTGCGAAGTCGCGTTTTCTCGCTGCGGCGAGCCATGATCTCCGCCAGCCGCTGCAATCACTCGCATTGGTACAGGCGCTGCTGGTGCAATCGGTCGAGGGCGAAAAGGCGACGAAGCTGGTCGCTCGGCTGGGTCAGACGCTCGATGCGATGACGGGGATGCTCAACGTCCTGCTCGATATCAACCAGATCGAGGCGGGGGTGGTGCAACCCGAGCTGACCGATTTTGTTCTCGACGACCTCTTTACGCGCCTGCACGACGAATTCGCGTACCAGGCGCAGGCTCAGAAACTCGATCTCCGCGTTCGGACGTGCGCACTGTGCGTCCATAGCGATCCGCGCTTGCTCGAACAGATGGTCCGCAATCTGCTTGCCAATGCGATGAAATACACTCGGACTGGGCGAATCTTGCTCGGGTGCCGCAAGATCGGATCGAAGATGCGGGTCGAAGTCTGGGACACCGGAATCGGCATTGCAGAGGATGAGCTACACGCCATTTTCGATGAATTCCACCAGATCGACAATGCTGCGCGAGAGCGTAGCAAGGGTCTCGGCCTTGGTCTTTCGATCGTCCAGCGACTGGGCGCGCTGCTTGGCCACGACATCGGCGTGCAGTCCAGGCTAGGCAAAGGGTCGGTCTTCTCGATTGAGGTTCCGCTCGCGACGCCCACTGCTGCTAGCACGGTTGTTGGAATACCTGACCAGCAGCAGGCGGCGGCGACCGGCAAGATCATCCTCGTCGAGGACGATCCGGAAGTCCGGGACCTACTCGAGCAATTGCTGACAGCGAATGGTCACCGGGTCCGCAAGGCTGCCAACGGAGCGGCGGCGGTCGCCTTGGTCGCCAAGGGCGCGATCCGGCCCGATCTTATCCTCGCCGACTACAATCTACCTGGCGCTCTGGACGGCCTCGATGCCATTGGGGAAGTTCGGAATGCGCTGAATCATCCTGTTCCAGGCATCATCCTGACGGGCGACATTTCAAAAGCGACCCAAGCAAGGATCGCCGCCAGCGACTGCACGCTGTTGAGTAAGCCGGTGAAAGCGCAGGAGCTTACTGCGGCCATCGAGGCGCTGCTCGGAAACGGTGAGCTAGGCCCCATGCAACCGGCTGCGGATCCCGTCGCCACGACGGCAGACGCCGTTATTATCGTCGTTGATGACGATGCGGATGTACGGGTGTCGATACGCGACGTTCTCGAGGCTGACGGCCATATGGTTGAAGATTTTCCCGATGCGGAATCCTATCTCGCCGCATACCGATCCGATCGCGAAGGATGTGTGCTGCTCGATGCCGGATTACCCGGCATCGACGGGATCGAATTGCTGAACCGGTTGCAAGAGATGGGCAGTCCAATGCCGACGATCATGCTGACCGGCAGCAGCGACATCACGCTGGCGATCTCGGCCATGAAGGCTGGCGCGTGCGATTTCATCGAGAAGCCGGTCAGCCGTGACGCGTTGATGGAGAGTATCTCTCGCGCGCTCGCGCAATCGCACGACGGGAGTATCGCGCATGCTTTGGAGGCTACGGCGGCGCGCCATGTCGCTGAGCTAACTCCCCGCAAGCGCGAGATTATGAACATGGTTCTTGCCGGCCACCCGAGCAAGAACATCGCGGTCGATCTCGGCATCAGCCAGCGAACCGTAGAAAATCATCGCGCTGCGATCATGCACACGATGCAGGTGAAGTCGCTGCCCGAACTTGCGCGTCAGGCACTCGCCGCCGAACGTAACGCTCCGGCCCTACCCGTATAGCCGACCGTTCAGCGGGCGGCGATTTCTGGGATTTCGCTGCATCGGGAACATCATGGCGGTTTGCGTCACTGCCAACCGTTATCCAGAGGGATTTTTCGGCGAGCGTTTTATAAGGATCATGACGGCGTAATGATTCAATCGACCGCCCGCACAGGCAGACTAACGGTCACCGAATCTAGACCAGCACAGGCTCCCCGCGAACAAAACGGACGCAAGATAATGAGGTGGCAGCACTTTCCCTATCTGGAACGGCGCGTACTCGATGCCTCCCCTTGACCAAGCCCCATCACGGGCCACGCGTAGACGCCACAGATTCAGGGACGACCTTGCCTGGGGACGGAACGGACGAGCTGCTGATGGCAGCCGTTGATGGCTGGCTTCCCGCAAACGCCAAAGTCTCGAATAGACCCATCAGAATAAGCGCTAGGTAGATCAAGGGATGAAACCGGGTCGGCGCCGGGATATCGAGACCGTCTGAATACTCCGTAGTGGAAGCGGGTTGAGCCGGCAGGCGTGCGATCAAGCCAGCTGCGATTGCTCCGGGATCGAGGTCCGCCGATGGACTATTCGGCAGCGAAACGATGAATTCCGTCAACCGCTCGGTAGCCGCCTGCCGGGGCAAGCGGGCCAGGTTCGCCGTTTCCTCCCAAGGGTCCAAATCTAACCGGGCCAGAGCCGACACGACCCGGAGCAGCATGCCATCTTTCTCCTCGCCAATCGGCGCAAACAGAAAGTCATCAAACTGAGGATCAAGAAGAGGAGCTGACTGTAAATATGTCATTCTAGCCTCCGAACCTGACTGTCCGTAATCGGTTTGTTGATCTGGAACTAATATGGACTGCCGTTGCGCCGCGGCAGGATCGGAAACTACCTATCGGCGCTCGACAGTTCGAGGCCCGCTTGTTTGCAAGTCTACACTGCGTAGATTCCGACGCTACCTCGGCTACCGCCGCTGCCATACCTACTTTTGTGTACGCTGAGGCAACGCTGGCACGCTCATCACTGCTCAAGTGGTGCGTAGACCGCGTTGGCCGCGAGACACGAAGGAATATGCAATGCTGTGGAATGCGTCAGAGGTCATTGGCTGCGAAATTGCTGCAAGCGACGGCCATATCGGCAAGATCGATGATATCCTGTTCGACGACTCGAATTGGAACGTGCGTTTGCTGGTTGTCGAAACGGGCCATTGGCTATCCAGCCGTAAGGTTCTTCTGCCGTTCTCGGCTTTAGGACAGGTCGATGCGAACCAAAAAGAATGTGTGATCCAGCTAACCATGCAGCAGATCCGGGATAGCCCGGACGTCGAAACCGAACGGCCAGTGTCGAGACAAATGGAAGCCAGCGTCTACGGGCATTACGGTTACAGGCCGTACTGGAACGGCGGCTCCGGTTTGATAGGCGGAATCGGCTATCTCGGGGGCTACGGTTATTCCAACGATTTGAACGGTGAATTGTCCCCGCCATCGGCGTGGTGGAGTGAAGTAGAAACCGCAAATGCGAAGCGAGAAAACGACGACGTGCACCTGCGCAGTGTCAACGAGGTCAGCGGCTATCACATTCATGCCACCGACGGGCAGTTCGGCCACGTGGAAGACTTCCTGGTCGAGGACGCAGATTGGCGCATTCGTTACCTCGTCGCCGACACGAACGACTGGTGGCCCGGCAAGAAGGTACTGATTTCCCCGCGTTCCGTAAAAAAAATCGACTGGTCCGTTCATTTGGTCAGTGTCGATTTAAATCGTCAAAAAGTGAAAGGCGCGCCAGCGTACACAGAGGCGATGCTCATCGATCGGAGCTTTGAGGAAGATTTCGCGACCTATTACGGTTTTAATTTGG
>JBDSNK010000179.1:0-14477 GCA_039915385.1 Dokdonella sp. | reverse complement strand
TGACCAGGCCGGCCTTGAGCAATTGATCCTGCAACGGGTTTCGCATGTGAAGAAGGGTCAGTATCTGAGTGGCGCGACGTGCAGCCTATCGCGCGCGCGCCATCGAGTACACCTTCGCATGACTGCGCAAACGCCTTACTGCACTGCCGTCGACTTTGGCTTGAAGCAAGCGCCGGCATCGAAGGTGAACTGCGACGGGATATCGATCTTCTCACTGTGCCCGACCGCATCCCAGATACGTGTATCTGCCCATGGCGTATTCATCACATAGTGGAAACTAGCGCCCACCGCACCCTCGTACCCTCCCTCCACGCCGGTGTAGGCGGCACTGGTTTCGGCGCTGGAGTGGTAGAGCACGTTGCCGTAGGTAATGAGCCCGTAGTTCATCGCGAGCGGCCGTTCGCTGAGATCCCCGCACCAGGCCTGGCGGCCATTGATATAGAGGACAACGCGGTCGTGCCGCGCGAACACGTCGAAATGCGTGAGCGGCGCTTGCTGGTCAAATGGCTCGAACATCGGGCTGGTCGGATGGTGATTCGCGTCGAGGCGCCAGAACATGCCGCCCGTAGCATCGGGGTCGTAGTCGTCAATCCCCGCTGGCTTCAGGTTGATGATGCCGTTCTCGACACCCTGCGGGCTGATGAACGCTTGCAGGTGAGAATGCGGTTCGTCATACCAGGTCGCGCCCGCGTTCGGTGGCGGGCCCCAGTTCCAGTAGCCGCCGAGCTGGACCAGGTTGAGGCATTCCTTGTCGTGATAGGCATTGTTCGGTTCGCCAAGCATCGGCGCGCTCGGATTCCTGCCCTGCGCCTCGTAGAAAAACGGCTGCGCCACGGGACGACCGCGCGGAATATGCGTCACCGGATCGGCGAGTTCGTCGCGCGTTGCACCACCGCACATCATCCAGTGCCAGTAGCGGCGCGGTGTCGCACCTGAATCGACGCGAAAGAACGAATGCACGTACTTGGTCGTGTCCAGTTGCTGTGGCTGGGTCTTTGTCGAAGAGAAGTAAATGGCGCCAAGCACGTCCTGGCCCCAATCACCGAAGGTCGCGTACAGCCGACCATGGCGACGCCACACCTGGACACCTTTGGGATTGTTGCCATCTTCCCATTGCGACAGCGCGTTCAAAGCTGGCTGCACCGCTATCGTCCAGAAATACCAGTCGCCAAATTGCCCGCCGCTGACGAGCCCTGCACCCTCGGAGCGCGTTTCCGTATGCAAAGTCGTCATCACCGCATCGCTGGCGAAGTCGTCGAACGTGGCATTCGGCCCGACGTCGAAGATCGGCGCGTTGACGGCTTCATCGCCGGCCGGCCGCGATACCTTGAGCGTGCTCCGCGCAAGCACGAGCGGATCCGCTGGCATGACTGCATCGTTCGGCGGCACAGGCTGGCCGATGAGTTCCACGGGCGCCTCGTGCGCGGCATTGACGTTCTTGTAGTCGATCAGGGTACTGCCCTGGCCGTTGAGGATTTCGTTGCCGTACATCGTCTTGATGTCGGCGAAACTGCGGAAGTTGAAATGGTCGCCGCCGCTGCTGCTCGCATTCACGGTGGAGAGTGGAATCGTCGCATTCGTATGCCCCATCACGCCCGGGAACGGACACGGTGACGCGAGCGCCTCGACCACAACTTTGTAGACGCCATTCGCCACCAGCCCTGGCACTTCGATTGCCTGCAACAATTCGCGATTATGCACGGCGCTGACGACGGGACTGCCACTCAACAAGGCATCGACATTGCGCCCGTAGCGCTGTCGGAAACCCGCGCAGGCGACGGTTGCGCCGCGCGGCTGCGTGCCGGCAAAGGTCACCGAGGAATCCACGATATAGGCGCGATAGTCGGCTGCGCCTTTCACCGCCGGCACATAGACGATCAAGGCGTCACGGCGATTGAGCACGGTCACCGACGGAATGCTCGGCATCGTCGGGCTCGCCAGCGGCGCGGGCGGCGCGGTCCAGCGGGTTGCCACCGCATGCCTGGGCGCATGATTGAGCGTATCCACGATCAGTCCCAGACCGTTGAATGCCACCGTGGAGGGGGCGCCCAGTTCCGCTGGCGTGGTGCCCGGCATCACCGCAGGCGACGGGTCGAAGCCGTCGCAGAAGGTCACGTCGCCGGCCACGCTGCAATCGGGCGGCGTCGCGACTGCGGGTGCTGGCGCACTCGCCAACGGCGGCGTGAACGTAATCACCGGTGCCATGATGCCCACCAGTTTCGCTGTGCCATAGGCGCTCAGCGACACGATGGCGGCCCCTGCAGCAAAGGTGATGCGCGCGCGACGGCTATTCATGTTGTTATCCCTTGTAGACATTTTCGGAGGCACTGGACGGTGCCGGGCCCACCGGCGGGGCTTTGTCCATCAACGTGCTGGTCGAACGCGGTTCCCCACCGCAGCGCCCCAGGCAGCAGTCTACGGAGTGCAGCGCCCGTCGCATGCCGACCCTGTCGCAAATATGAATGACACCCTCGATACGCCGCCGGGCGCGAATCATGCGAAGCTGATCCTTCTGCGTGCCAATCAGGGGATTTGCGATGCGCTGTCACCGTGTTCCATTGCTGCTGGCGTCGTTGCTCATCGCTGCCAGCGCGTTCGCGCATGACGGCGAAATGCGCCGCATTGCAAGCCACCACGACAGCGAAATGCCCGACAGCGGCATCAACGTGTACGAGACCAGCCCACCGCCGATCCTCCTCGGCAGCGGAGACTGCGACGACACCAATCCCGATATCTTTCCTGGCCAGACGGAATTGGTCGGCAACGGCATCGACGACGACTGCGATGGCCTAGCCGACGAGGACGCCAACAACACGCCTTCGAATGACATATCCGATGCCGATGGCGACGGCGTAACCCTCGAATCGGGCGATTGCAATGACCACAATTCTGCCGTCCGTCCTGGCGTACCCGAGATCGCCGGCAACCTCATCGATGACAACTGCAACGGTGTTGCCGACGAGGACGCATTCGGCAACCCGTCCACCGATTCCGTCGACCATGATCACGACGGCTTCGTGATTGCGCCCGATCACATTTTCACGTCAGGCTTTGAAGGCTTCGTGCGATAGGGATCAGATCAAGCCCGCCACCCGCAAGCGAGCGGGTGGATGCGCAACGCACAGCCCGATCCGATTTGAAATCCAGGCGCGACGTTTAATGCTCCGGCAAAGACAGTGCCGCGGCGAACATGCGTCATGCAAGTCGCCGCCGCCCGCTTTAGCCGGCCTCAGTCGAAACCGTTGCCGAACACGCGATCGCTGAACGCCGGGCCGCCCTGGAACAGGATCGCGCCGGTGGATGCCGGTCGATAACTGCCGAATGCACCGCGTGTGAGCGTGAGGATCCAGCTGTGCGCGTCGACTTTCACTGCTTGCGCGGAGAAGTCGTACCACTTGACGCTCGCGTCGTTGCCGGGCGTTGCAGGCCCATAGAAGCGGAACGACCAACCCGGTCCGAAGCTGAAATTCGGGTACGTCACCTTGACCGTGGTGGTCGCGCAATTGAGGATTTCAAATTGCAGCAGATCGACGTCGTAATGGTACTCGAGGTTTGCCGCAATCGGGTCCGGACCATTCGCACTCGCCGACTTTGATTGCACATCCTGGGCCTGCGCACAGCTCGGTCCAGCCTGTGGCGTCACCTGCACCGCGAAATCGTTTGTCGATGTAGTCGTGCTTGCAGGCGCAATCGCAGACACATGCGGCGGCACATACGTCACATTTGGCTGCAATCGATCCGCAATCGTATCGAGGTTCGAGTCGCCGCCGTTCGGGCCCATGTTTTCCTGGATGTCGGAAACGCCGTCGAGGTCAGTGTCGAGGGTCTGCGTGATTTCCCACACGCCCGAACTTGCGCCCGCGTAGAGCTTGTTGTGGTCGCCCGGATCAAGCGCAAGTGCAAGCGCCGCATCGGCAGGCAGACCGATGCTGATCGAGTGCCAGGTCGTACCGCCGTCGTAGCTCTTGAACACACCACCGGGGTTGCCGAATGTGCCGCCGCCAGCCGCGAACAGAATGTTCGGATTGGCCGGATCGACATACAGCGCTCGGATATCGGCCGAGGTGAGGCCTGTGCTTGAATCGGTCCAGTGCGCACCCGCGTCGACGGTCTTGTAGACGTGGCCTGGCGCGCCACCGCCGGCATTGATATCGATGACCGACGCCCACAGCGTGGCCGGAGCTGCCGGATTGATCGCGAGTGTCAACACGGCGAGCACGGTGGTCGATGGTGACGTATAGGTCGGCAACCCGGTATTGACCGGATTCCACGTCGCACCGCTGTCAGTGCTCTTGAAAATGCCGCTCTGCAGCGTGGGATGAAGGACGTAGCTCGCGTCGAACGTATCCGATGTACCGGCATAGAGGACGTTCGGGTTGACTGGATCGATCACCAGTGGCACGACCAGCATGCTTTCGTAGTCGTTGTAGTTGTTGGCGACGCTGCCCTCGAACGGCTGCGGGATTCCGTTGTCACTGTTGAGCCAGCTGTTGCCGCCATTGGTGCTATTGAAAATGCGGAACTGGAAGGTGCCTGTGCCGCCGCAATTGCCCGCATTGACCTTGCAGCCGTTCGATGTCGCATACACGGTTTGCAGCGCGCTGGTGCAGGTCGGGTATCCGGTGCACGAGTGAGGATCGAGCACGATGCTACGCACCGTACCGACATACGGCGTCGCTGGCGCGGGAAGTCGCAATGGCAGTCCATTGTCGATGGTCGTCCACGTACTGCCGCCGTTATTGCTCTTGTAGACGCCGCCATTGCGCGGCGCGATCGAAGCCGCCTGCTCCGATCGACCGCCGGCGTAGACGACCGTCGTGCCGGGTGTGCCGGTTGCCGTAGTTGGGTCAACCGTGATGGCGCGAATCTGGTATGCACGCAGCCCCGAGTTCGAGTTCGACCAGGACACGCTGCCGTCACCGGCGTCGCTACCGGCATAAATGCCCGGCGACGGCCGGAACGCATCGCCGTAACCGGCGAGGATGCGCGGCGGTGACCCGCTCACAGGAACCATTCCGAGCGCACGCAGATTGGTCGCATTGAGTCCGCTGTTGTCGCTGCTCCAGTTCGCGCCACCATCTACGCTCCTGAACATGCCAGCTTCCTGCGACGCGATCCACAACGTCGATCCCGACAGCGCGACATGCGACACCGTGGCGACGTCGACGCCGTTAGGCGTGAAGCCATTGGCGGCCGTCGCGATATCGGTGAACGAGGCGCCGCCATTGGTCGAGCGTTTGAGCCCGAAATAACCGCCGACGAGCAAGGTGTTGGCGGCGCTCGCATCCGCCTTCACCGTGGTCGTGTAGTTCGGCGTGGCGGCGATGGGATTCCAGGTGGCACCGTTGTCCGCGCTGCGATAGATCACGCTGTCGACGTTCGCATAGACCTCGGAGCCATTGCCGAAGCTGATGTCGGAGACCGACGCGAAGTAGTACTCGGTCGCGATCGTGCAGATGTTCGGTGGTGGCGTCGGACCTGTGCAGCTCGGGTCAGCCGGGTTGTAGAGATAGTTCGCTGCGGCCAGCGTGACGACGCCGGTCCAGTGCAGGCCACCATCGGTGCTGTGATAAACACTGGGGGCGTTCGGACCCGGGCCACCGTCGTAATACGACGTGCCGGCAAGCAGGTTGTTCGGATTCGCAGGATCGGCCACAACCGTCTGCAATGAGACGCCAGCGGGCAGGATGCTGCTGCCGCTGCCGTTGATCGCAGCGAATGTCGTGCCACTGTCGTTGCTGACCAGAACTCCCGCCGCATACGTTGCGAGGTAGATGCGCGTCGTCGATGCCGGCGCGTCCGCAACCCGACTGATCTGCGGGATACCCGGCGGAATCGGTGGAAGCACGTAGCCGGTCTGCGACCAGGTCGCAGCGCCATCGGTCGTGCGATACAAATGGCCGGTCGAATCGACCGCATAAAGCGTATTCGACGCGTCCGCGTCGCGCACGAGCGGATAGCCGTAGCCAACCGAGCCGACAATGCCGTCCATGCTCGGTGACCACGTCGAGCCGCCATCGGCACTCTTGAAAATGCCGGAGCGCGTGGAGGCATAAAGTGTCAGCGGCGCAGATGGATCGTTCAGGACATCGTTGATATAGCCGCCATCCGGCCCCTGCCCGGACCAGACCCCCACGCCCGCCCCTGCTGTCGCGCACGTCAGCACACCCATGCAGGCCATCATCCCGTGCAACGTCTTCATGCAGTGCAGCTTCTTCATGGCAATCCTCCTGGCGTCTCGAAAAGCAGGTCCGAGCATCTGCGCAAGTATCGCAGAGACCCATCTGGTTGGTTAAACGCGAATTCGTGCAAAAAGCGGGTGTCGAGCACATGGGGCGTTGCGCTGCCTTACTGCGCTTGGGTGAGAGAAGCATCCAGGGCGTGACAGCCCCGACGCTCGTCAGTGCTGCAGCACGGCCTGCACATGCCAGTCCCATCGAATTCGGTTACCACTGCCGACGGGACTGACCCCGCAGTCATGCGCGCGAGCGAACGAGTGGATACCTGAAGCGATCGGCACCTCACACGATACTCGCAGGCAGCCAATTGCTGCTCTGACGCCCCATCCAGCGCCCTTTCGGGTACAACGCAACGGCTCGGCGACACCGATCGGTATCGCGCGAACCGCCAAAACGGCGCGGCCAATCCGCTGGGATCCGGCCGTGACTGCGTTCACGGATGTGATGCGCGCCACGAAACGGCCAGCGACGATCGTGAACGATCGACGGACGCCCGACCCGAGCGCAGCGAATGACGGGAGTGTCGACCATGTTGCGCACGATTCAGCAACGATCCCCTGACCCAGCGCTGCGTTCCCTCGCCAATCTGTCGATCGCCGAGCGCTTCGCACGCAGCTGCGCACTCACGCGCCTGTCCCTTGCCCTGCTCGTGTTTGGCGCAACAAGCATGCCGTCGTTCGCCAACAGCGGATCGTGCGGGCTACCCAATCCGGCGTTTTGCGACACCTTTGATGCGCCTGCCGGAACCGGCAATCGCTCCGGCGATCTCAACGGCACGGTATGGGGCGTTTCGCGTCAGTTGGGTCCGATCAATTCGGGTCAGGGGCAATACAACGCGGTGGTGCCGACACTCATGCATCGCTGCGGGCAAGACGTCACCGTGCAGCCACCGAACGATGTGGCCATCTGCAACGGAAGGCTCGTCGAAGCGCAGAGCGACCAGCACGGCGTCACTTCGCTCGCCATGTATCCGAAGCAACCGTTTGATATCGCAGGGCGCAGTGGAATCATCGCTTTCGACGTCAGCGACGACAGCCATGGCAATCATCGTGCGTGGCCGGAGATCTGGTACACCGATCAGCCGATACCGGTGCCGTTCGATCATTTCAGCTCCCTGCAATCGGTACCGAGGAACGGATTCGGCGTGCGCTTCGCCGGCTATTGCCCGCCCGATGTTCCCGGCTGCGGTGTGCGCTTCGTCTGCCCGGACGAACCCGCTGATGTACCGGTCATCACCGTCGATTCCGCTGTCGTCGTCAATAACTACGTCAGCAACGACTCCTTCATGGATGTCGGCACCGGCTCCATCTCGGTGCAGATGGTCGACTGCGTCAAAGCGTCATCCGGCCCGGGCGACATGAATCATTTCGAGCTCCACGTTTCGCAAAACAAGATCGATGTCTACGGCACCGATGCCGGCACCACATCACCACTGAAGAAAATTGCCGTGATCAGCAACATGGCGCTTACGCTGACGCGCGGCCTGATCTGGCTGGAGGACGTGCACTACAACGGCGACAAGGATGGCCCGGACCAGGGCACGCATACGTTCACCTGGGACAACGTCGGTTTCGATGGCCCGCTGCTCGCGCGCGATCTCGCCTTCGATGCGCCGGACCGGTTGACACCGGTCGGCAGCAACTATCCTGACCTCATCAATCTTGGTTGGCCGACATCATCCAATGCGAGTACGCCACTGACACTGACGATTGCCGATGTGTACAACGTGGCACATGCGACGGCCGCACTGCTGACGTTCAATTTCTACACCGACAATCCCGCGACGGTGAGCTACCGCCTGAATAACGGCAGCTGGCACGATCAGGCGTGGCCATTTCCGCCCTGCTACA
Source organism: Dokdonella sp. (assembly GCA_039915385.1). GTDB lineage: Bacteria > Pseudomonadota > Gammaproteobacteria > Xanthomonadales > Rhodanobacteraceae > Dokdonella_A. Next base: position 6,388 of record JBDSNK010000179.1, on the reverse strand, counting down.
TGCAGAACGGATTCGTTTCCTGTGGCCTGCGCACCATCGGCGTGCCCGTGCCGTTGTCCGAGGTGCAGGGTGGTACGAACATCGTACAGTTCATGGTCAGCGACGGCATCGCAATCTCCAATGTCGACTTGGTGCTGGTGGGTGCCGGAGGCATACCGAGTGCAGATCTGATTTTCGCGAGCGGGTTTGAATGACCGCAGCCGTCCAAGACATTGGCGTGCGAATCACTTGATCGGCAAAGCAACATGCCGCTCGATGCTCTGCGCGCGCCATCGCGCAGCACGAGTCTTTCGCCACTCCGACGTCTTCGCCATCCGCCAGCCGCCAAGCGGAGGTCGAACAAGCCGGCGACGAATCGTTGCACGCGATGGCCGGCAATCGACCCGTGATCTTTATCACCCATCGCCTTGCCAGCGTCCGCAATGTCGACCGGACATTTTTCCTTGAAGGTGGCGCGCTCGAGGAGCAAGGACAGCACACGGAACTGCTTCGACTCGGCGGACGCCATGCCGAGATGCATCGTCCGCAGACGCGATTTCACGGTCTCAAAGACGACGATTGAGCTGCTGGGTGATGTCGGCAAGCGATGGCACGGTCGATGGCGTGTATCCTCCGCCATCGATGCGATGTCGTCGACCGTCTGCACAAAGGAGATGCCAATGCCCTTGCGAACCGTCGCAACTTCGTTTGTCGCGGCCATCATCGGAGGAAGCGCCTTTGCGGCATGTCCGCCTGTTTTCCAGTCGAGCGGCGACGCGACCTACTATTCCGCCGACGGATCGGGCGCGTGCTCGTATCCGGTCAATACGTCGGACGTACTGATCGCCGCGATCAACGCTCCACAATGGAGTGGATCGGCCCATTGCGGCGAATGCCTGCTCGTTACAGGCCCCCTTGGCACGGTCACCGTTCGCATCGTCGACGAGTGCCCTGAATGCGCGGCAGGCGATCTCGACCTGCACCCGACCGCATTCGCGCAAATTGCCCATGTCATCGACGGTCGCGTTTCAGTTTCGTGGACGCGCGCGGACTGCCCCGAAACCGGCCACGTCATCAATCGCGTTGATCAAGGATCCAACCCCTACTACATCGGCCTTGTCGCCGACCATCACCGGCAAGGCGTGAGCGCGATGTCGATCAATGTCGCCAATACATGGCACGCGATGGCACGGCAGGATTACAACCGATTTCTGTGGACCGGCGGCGGCCCCGTCGATCCGCCTTTCCAGGTTCGTATTACCTCCACTGCCGGAGAATCGATAGAGCACACCGTTACCAATCTCACCTCAGGCAGCGTGTTCGATGCCGGTCAACAATTTTCCGCGTGCACGGATGACGTGATCTTCTCGTACGGATTCGAAACAGGCGCATGAGCCTTCAGCGACGCTCATTTCTACCGGCGATGTGGCCCGACTGACCACTCACGCGCGAGCAACGCAAAGATCATGTCGTCGACCCACTCGCCACGGAAGCGGTAACTCTCCACGTGATGTGCTTCCTGGCGAAAGCCGAGCGATCGACACAAGGCCACACTGGCGGTGTTGCGTGGATCAACCGAACCGACCAGTCGTCGATAGCCCCAGGTTCCAAAAGCAAGGTCGACGCCCGCCGTCATGACCTCGCGTGCGTAGCCTTTGCCTTGGTGTGCGGGTTTCAGTGACAGTCCGAACTCGATGGGGTCGTCTTTGGTCGCCGGGAAATGCACGCCGAAGTCGCCCACCAGTTCCCCTGTTGGTTTGCGACGGATCGCCAATTGACACCAGCTGTCCGCGTCGCCGAACGTCTGCTCCGATTGTTTCGCAATGAACGCCGCAGCCTCATCCACATTCAGCGGTTGCCAGCCTTGATACCGAGCGACCTCGGCATCACCGCGATACTCGAACAGATCCGCTGCATCCTGGGGGCGCAGCGCATCGAGAATCAGCCGTTCCGTTTCAATCGTCGCGTGGATTTTCAGTGGCATGTCCCAACTCCCCTACCCTGCTGGTCTTCCTGCATTCTGCCAATCAGTTGAGCCACGCCCACTGGCGAATGTGATCATGACGCGTCAGCGAGATTTACCATTCAGCCCAAGGATAGACGATGAGGGGCGATATTCGAGATGCAGCGCGCTTCTTCCGCGGAGACGTCGTTGTTCAACGCGCACAGGACCTGGGATATCAACTGGGTCATGAAATTTCAGTGCAACCCCTGGATGCAGGAATTCCTGCTTGTCTTTTGCAGGTCGATCGATTGCCGGTAGCATGAGTGTCCAATCGCCTGGGCCGGGGATGACACGGTGACAACACTCGCCAAAACGGACGGTGTGGGCCAGAGCGTCACACCCGCTTCGCTCAATCCCCGCTATGAGCAGATCTTTCCCATGCTCGACGCGAGCGCGATCCAGCGCATGCGTCGATTTGGAACCCAGCGCGCGTTCAAGCACGGCGAACACCTGTTCAAGACTGGCGATCGCAGCTCGGGCATGTTCGTCGTCCTGTCCGGTCATGTTGCCATCACACAGCACGACGGGCTCGGCCATGTCACGCCGGTTGCCGATCAGGGGCCGGGACAATTCCTCGCCGAGGTAGGGCAGCTTTCGGATGGACCAGCGCTCGTCGACGCGCATGCCGAGGGCGATGTCGAAGCCATCCAGATTCCACCCGATGCCCTGCGTGCCCTCCTGATCGCAGAGGCGGAGCTGGGCGAGCGCATCATGCGTGCACTGATCCTGCGCCGCGTCGGCTTGATCGAGAATGCCGGCAGCGGCCCTGTACTGATTGGTTCGAGCAATTCCAGCGACATGCTTCGCCTGCGCAATTTCCTGTCGCGCAACGGACTCCCCCATCACGCGCTTGATCCGGATCAACCAGAATCGCGCTGTCTCATCGCACGGCATGCACGCTCAGCGCAGGAACTGCCCCTGGTTGTCTGCCCGGACGGCAGCGTGCTGAAAAATCCGAGCACGGGCGACCTTGCCCGCCAACTCGGCCTTGTCGGCGCGCCGCGACGGCAGTCCATCTACGACGTTGCTGTCGTCGGCAGCGGGCCTGCCGGTCTCGCAACCGCGGTCTACGCGGCATCGGAAGGCCTCTCCGTTGCCGTGCTGGACGCGCGTTCGTTCGGTGGCCAGGCCGGTGCGAGCGCACGCATCGAGAACTATTTCGGATTCCCCACGGGCATTTCCGGTCAGGCGTTGACCGGGCGCGCATTCGTGCAGGCACAGAAGTTCGGCGCGGAAATGATGATTCCTTCAGAAGTGAAGTCGCTCGATTGCAGCCGCGCGGACGGAACCTTCGGGCTTGAACTCGATGCCGGCGAACGCATCCGCGCACGCGCCGTCGTCGTCGCGAGTGGCGCGCGCTACCGCCGACCCGATATCGCCGATCTTGCGACGTACGAAGGACGCGGCGTGTGGTACTGGGCGTCGCCGATCGAGGCAAAACTGTGCGCCGGCCAGGACGTGATACTCGTCGGCGGCGGCAACTCCGCGGGGCAAGCGGCCGTGTTTCTTTCAGCCCACGTGCGCCATGTACGCATGATGGTGCGCAGCGACGGCCTCGCCGCGAGCATGTCGCGCTACCTGATCGATCGCATCGGCGCCGCACCCAACATCACTGTGATGACGCAAACGACGATCACGGCACTGGAGGGCGATGCCGAACAGGGACTGCGGCGCGTGCATTGGCGTAACCACGCGAATGGCGCGGACTCGCAGGCTGACATCGGCAACGTCTTTCTGTTCGTTGGTGCCGACCCGGCCACCGGCTGGCTGGAGGGGTGCGGCGTCGCCGTCGACAAGAGTGGATTCGTGATCACCGGCAAACCGACCGACGCAAGCACCATCGTTTCGCCACTCGAATCAACGGTGCATGGCGTATTCGCCGTCGGCGATGTGCGCTGTGGCTCGGTCAAGCGCGTGGGCGCCGCGATCGGCGAAGGCGCGCAAGTCGTGCAGGCCTTGCACGCGTTTCTTGCCCAACTCGAAACGACGCCAACCTGAAATCGAAGGAGATCGAAGATGGCCAAACATTGCACGCATCTCGACAGCATCCACACCGTCACGCCGAGCGCCCTCGGCTGCGAGGAGTGCCTGAACACGGGTGATGTCTGGCTGCACCTGCGCCTGTGCCGGACCTGCGGCCATGTCGGTTGCTGCGACGATTCACCCAATCGCCATGCGACAAAGCATTTTCATGCCACCCGGCATCCCATCATCGAAGGCTATGATCCGCCGGAAGGCTGGGGCTGGTGCTATGTCGACGAGGTCATGTTCGATCTAGCGGACCGTCGCACACCGCAGCGCGGGCCCATTCCGCGCTACTTCTGAAGTCGGCGAGCGTATCCGGCAGGCCTCCGGACCATTCAGACCGGTCGCTCCTGGAGCATTGTGTGAATTGCTTCACAGTGCGACCCGGCACCCGAACGCAGACGCTGGACGTCGAAACCAACAAGCTGTCTCCCGACACGCAGGCCGACGCGTTCTCCCGAATTGACACGGGAAACGCTACGCCCGAGCGATCGCACTTATTCCTGGAGACTTGCAATGTCCGTCAAGAACGCCGCAACCGACCTCATGGCTGCCATCAACGTATTGGAGCGCGCACGCGATGCTTCCGCGATGTTGCGACCGTTGACCTCGCCGATGTCCGACCGTGAACTGGTGCAGCGCGCCAATGTGATCGCCAAGGTCATTCGCGCACGAAGCAAGCTGCAGCAGCTGCGCAACCGTGCGGAAGCGCTTGAAGGCGCGCTCGATCGCTTCAAGGCCCGGCGCGAAGCACTGCGCGCTTGATCCTGAGCGGAGCCGCCATGCTTCTCGTCCGACCAGCAGTCGCTCAGCATCCGGCGTGGCTACTCTCCGGTCATTCCGGAGAATGCTTGGCTCATGGCCGTTTGCCGTCCGCGGAATCAAGCCTCGCTGTATCCTGAGCACCTTCCCGCCTGCGGCTCGAAGTCTCACGATGACGAAGAATACGACCACCGCATGGGCGGGCAGCGTATTCGCCGCGCTGCTGATCATGTCGCAGGCAACCAGCGCCTCCCCGATCACCGTGGAGCCAGCTGATCTCGTCTTTCGCGGTCGCGCAATTCTTACGCTCGACGCAGCCACGCCGCGCGCCGAAGCGGTCGCCGTTCGAGCGGGCCGGATTGTCTTCGTCGGAAACGCACACGACGTGACAGCATTGGTCGGCAGCCGCACGCGCGTGATCGACCTCGGCAAGCGCATGTTGATGCCCGCATTCCATGACAGCCACATACACCCCATGTCGGGCGGCATGCGCCTGCTGCGCTGCTCCCTCGAGCAGGTTCCAACCGCGCAAGGCGTCATCGATGCACTTGGCGCCTGCGCACGCCGGTGGCCGTCATCGCCCTGGCTGATTGTCACAGGGCTTTCCGAAACGCTGGCGCACGCCGCCTTGCTCGATCGTCATGCGCTGGATCGTATCGTCGCGGACCGACCGCTCGCGATCGGCATCGGTCCTGGTTTCTCGCTGCGCGTGAACTCGCGCGCGCTTGCGCTGGGCGGGCTCGATCGGGCCGGAGCGAACGCGACACGAAGCGACATCGAGCGCGACCATGCCACTGGCGAGGCGACAGGCTACGTTTCCGGCGACGCGATGGAGGCAGTTCGACACCTTTGGCCGCGCCCGACGTCGAGTGAATACCGTCAGGCGTTGCATCAAGCGAGCGAGATGGCTAACCGTTTCGGCATCGTTTCGATACTTGATGCGAGCGTCGATGAGAAAATGCTGGATGCCTATCGTGCCGCGGATAGCGCGGGCGAGTTGAGCCTGCGTGTCGTTGCCGCGCAACGCATCAACCCGGAAGCGGGCATCGCGCAAATCGCGGCGATGCGCGATGCGCGTGATGCGATCCACAGCAAGCGCTTGCGCGCGGACGCCGCGAAGATCTTCGTCGATGGCGAGATCGAATTGCATACGGCAGCGCTGCTTGAACCCTACGTCGATGCCCCAGAACAACGAGGAACGACACTGCTCGATACCGCCCTGCTGGACCCGCTTGTCACCCGCCTGGACCGCGAAGGCTTCGACGTGCATATGCACGTGATGGGCGACCGCGCCGTGCGTGATGGTCTAGATGCCATCGCAGGGGCCATTGCCACCAATGGCGCGCGGGATCGACGCCACGAACTCGCGCATGATCAGCTGATCGACCAGGCCGACGTGAAGCGCTTCGCTGCGCTCGGCGTCATCGCGAACATGCAGCCGGCCTGGGCGTGGAACGATTCCGTCAACCAGGACGCGGAAAGCAGGCTCGGCCCCAAGCGCGCGCATCTGCTGGATCCGATCGGCAGCCTGCTCGCCGCGAAGGCACGCGTGGTTGCAAGCAGCGACTGGCCCGCGCCGACGTTGAATCCGCTGGAAGGTATCCAGATCGCGATCAC
>JBDSNK010000146.1:0-12654 GCA_039915385.1 Dokdonella sp. | reverse complement strand
TGCCGGTGCATGATCCGGTGAAAGTCATCCTCCTCAAGGTGATCAATCGGGAGGAGAGGCCACGTCGGCTTTCGGCCGCTTACTTCGCCGAATGGGTCCTGGGAACGGTTCGTGATCAAACCGCATGGACGATCGTCACCGAAGTCGATGCGGAGACCGGGGCGCTCTTCGCACGCAACGCGTTCAATGCGGAGTTCGGCTCGGCCATCGCCTTCGTCGACACCAGCCTGCGGCCGCGCAGCTTGACGGGTGATCGCCTCGAGTTTCTGGGCAGAAACGGCTCGATGGCCGATCCGATGGGTTTGCATCAGGTGGAACTGAGCGGCTTCACCGGCGCGATCCGCCGTCACGTGGACTGGAAGTGAAACCTAGTAGTGCCATTCGTTCGACAGGGGAAAAGATGGCAGCCACACGCTTCATCGAGGAATCGCTGCGCCGGGCATCGAGTGCGCGTCGATGCACCTCCTCTTGCGCTGCGCTGTCAGCGCAACGAGCGCGTGCGCGCAAGCAAATCGGGGTCTGAACGACATGGCCACGACCGATTTTTCCGCCACTCCCTTCGAGGCGCTCGCCGAATACGAGCGCCGCAGTCTGACTCATGCGGCAGGAGCGCCCGAGCAGATCGAAGCGCCCGGGTTGTGGCGTGGCATCGGTTTCCGCATCGGCGATCGTTATTTCGTCAGCAGCATTGCTGAAGTCAACGAAATCCTCAGCCTGCCCGCACTGACCATCGTTCCGGGCTCGCGTAGCTGGTTGCTTGGGATTGCCAATGTGCGCGGTAGTCTTATTCCGGTCATCGACCTGCGCGATTTCATCGGCGGCGGTCGTACCGTGACGAGTGAAACCACGCGCGTGCTGATGGTGCGCCAGCCTGCCGGCAGCATTGGGCTTCTGATCGACGAAGTGCTCGGTCAACGCAGCTTCTCCAAAGAGCAGCTGGACGAGGCCGTGGGCGAGTCGGACGAGCACTACGCTCGCTTTGTGGGCGAAAACGTTCAACTGGGTGAAGTGCTATGGGGCCTTTTCAGTGTGGCCGCGTTGGCGCGTAGCCCCGAATTCCAGCAGGCCGCCGCATGAGAACTTCTCGGTGGATGGTCACGGGCCGGCAGCGGCCGAAATGTTCAAGAGGGGGTGAAGCGTGAGTACTACGGCGGGTGCAGCAGGTCGCGGCAGCGGGCGGGCGAACACGGTCCTGTTCGTGTTGCTCGGTATTCTGTTCGTCATCGCGATCATCAATTTCGTGTTCCTGTTCCTGAACAACCGCAACGACCGCAAGGCGATTTCGTATACGACGCAGATCCAGGTGCTGTCGCAGCAGCTCGCCAAGTACGCCTCGGAAGCGGTCGGCGGCAATGAGCTGGCGTTCCAGGAGCTGGAAAGTACACGCAGCAACATCGACACGTACGTGCAGGCGCTGAACAACGGCGACAAGACAGGCATGCACTCCCTCAAGGGCGAGCTTCCGACCGAACTTGACGCGCTGACCAAGGCATGGACCCAGTTGCAGGGTGATGCAAAGAAGATCCTCGACAGCAAGGACGTCGTCCTCAACGCGACCACGAGCGCGAAGGACTTCACCGACAAGCTGTCCGGCCTCAACTCGCGCATGAGCGAAGTCGTCAACATTCTGACCGACAAGAATGCCAGCGCTTCCCAGGTCTACATCGCCTCGCGTCAGATGCAGCTGGCCGACCGCATGGGCGGCCGTGTGACGAAAATCCTTGCCGGTGGCGCCGATACGCAGTCGTCTGCGGCGGGTCTGGACCGCGACTCGCGCCTTTACCAGACCGTAGTGACGGGGCTGATGAACGGCGCAGCGGAACTCAACATCAAACCGCTCGACAACGCCAATGCGAAGCAGATAGTCAGTGACGTCGCGACGCAATGGACGGCGGTTGGCGAACCGGTCAAGAACATCCTAGACGCCGCGACAATCTTGCAGGAAGTGAAGGATTCCGCCGACGCGAGTTTTACTGACAGCCTCGGTGTATTGACGCGCGCTGGTGCGGTGGCTTCGCGCATCGATACCTTGCCCAACAGCAGCGCGCGCAAGTTCGTCAGCCCGTGGGTGGGCGTAGTCGCCGCGGCTCTTGCCACCCTGTTGCTGCTTTTCCTCGGCTTCAACCTGTTCCGCGACCAGCAGCGCCGCTACCAGCAGACGACCGCCCTGAACCAGCGGAACCAGGACGCAATTCTGCGCTTGCTCGACGAGATGGGATCGCTGGCCGAAGGCGACCTGACCGTCAAGGCCACCGTCACCGAGGACATCACCGGCGCCATCGCAGACTCCGTCAACTTTGCGGTCGAAGCGCTGCGCAGCCTGGTGACCACGATCAACGAGACCGCAGTGCAGGTGTCTGCCGCTGCGCAGGAAACCCAGGGAACCGCGATGCATCTGGCCGAAGCCGCGCAACATCAGGCGCGCCAGATCACGTCGGCGTCGGCGGCGATCAAGGACATGGCCTCGTCAATCGACAACGTGTCGAAGAACTCGATCGACAGCGCCGAGGTGGCGCAGCGCTCGGTGCAGATCGCGGCGAATGGTGCGCAAGTCGTGCGCCAGACGATTCAGGGCATGGACTCGATTCGCGATCAGATCCAGGAGACCTCGAAGCGCATCAAGCGACTCGGCGAGTCCTCTCAGGAAATTGGCTCGATCGTCGAACTGATCAACGACCTCGCCGAGCAGACCAACATTCTTGCTTTGAACGCAGCGATCCAGGCCGCGTCAGCCGGTGAAGCGGGCCGCGGCTTCGCGGTAGTTGCGGACGAAGTACAACGACTGGCCGAACGCGCATCCGGCGCGACCAAGCGAATCGAGACGCTGGTGCAGACGATTCAGTCCGATACCAACGAGGCGGTCAGCTCGATGGAACAGACCACCTCGGAAGTGGTGTCCGGCGCTCGCCTTGCCGAGGACGCGGGTCATGCGCTCGGCGAAATCGAGACGGTTTCAAACAATCTTGCCGGACTGATCCAGGGCATCTCGACATCGGCGCGTCAGCAGTCCGCTGCGGCGACGAATATTTCGGCGACGATGAACGTGATTCAGGAAATCACCTCGCAGACTTCGGTCGGTGCGAGCCAGACGGCGGAATCGATCGGCAACTTGGCCCAGCTCGCTTCGGACCTGCGCCGCTCGGTCGCCGACTTCAAGCTTCCCGGATGAATCGACGCGCAATGAAATCGTGTTCGCAATCCATTAACCCGTCCGTGGCGATGGCGCTTTGCGCCATCCACGTGGTTCAGGCCGGCCGTCGGAGTCGAGGGTAGTCGCATGAAGTTGCACGACGACGGTGAATTCACCGCCCTCAACTGGGTCAAGCAGGCGCTCGATGCGACGCTCGCGCAAGCGCGCGATTCGCTCGAGGCTTATGTCGAAGAGCCCGGTCAGCTGGAGCTGATGCGCGCCTGCGCGGCGCATTTGCATCAGGTGCAGGGCACGCTGCGCATGGTCGAGCTCTACGGCGCGGCGATGGTAGTGGAGAACATGGAGAGGCTCGCCGAGGCCCTCGTCGACGACAAGGTGCGCCAGCGCGAGGAGGGTTATTCGGTCCTCATGCGTGGCATCGTGCAGTTGCCCGACTACCTCGAGCGTATCCAGAGCGGGCACAAGGACATTCCGATCGTCCTGCTGCCCCTCCTCAACGATCTTCGCGCATGCCGTGGCGAAAATCTGTTGACCGAATCGGCGCTGTTTGCACCGGATCTGAACATTGCCCTGCCCCCCTCTGCGGTTGGCACGTTGCAGCCGCTTGCGCCGAACGAATTGCGCTCGCAGTCGCTACGCTTGCGTCTGGCATATCAGGCGGCGCTGCTGAAGTGGTTCCGCGATGCGGCTGCAAAGGAACACCTGCATCGATTGATTGATGTGCTCGATCGACTGCGCTCCATTTCGTTCGTTGCCGAAGCGCGGCGCCTGTGGTGGATCGCCAGTGGTGTGGTTGAAGCGGTTGAAAATGGCAGCCTCGAGGCAAGCGTAGCGGTCAAGTTGCTGTTCGGCCGTGTAGACCGTGAAATCCATCGTTTCGCTGATCGGGGCGAGATCGGATTCGCGGCCAATCCACCGCGCGAGCTGACCAAGAACCTGTTGTACTACGTGGCGCACTCCACCGGCACGGGTGCGCGCTGCGCCGAAATCCGCAAGGCCTATCGACTCGACACCCTGCTGCCGACCGCAAACGAACTGCAGCATGCGCAAGGTTCAATGACGGGGCGCAACAAGAACCTGCTCGGCACCGTATCTGCAGCAATCAAGGATGATCTGCTGCGCGTCAAGGAATCGCTCGATATCTTCCTGCGCAGCGGCAATGCCGATGCTGCAGAGCTATCGGCTCAGGTTGAAGTGCTCGATCGAGTCGGCGATACGCTTGGCATGCTCGGTCTAGGTGTGCCGCGACGCGTGGTCGGCGAGCAGCGCGGCGTGATCGAGGAAATGGCGCAGCGGCAACGCCCAATCGAAGAGGGTGCATTGCTCGACGTCGCTGGCGCACTGCTCTATGTGGAAGCGTCGCTCGATGACCATATCGATCGACTCGGCGCTACCAACGAAAATGAAAGCCAGGCCGTCGACAGCCATCTGGAGCTGCCTCAGGCTGAGGTACGCAAGATCCTCGATGCGCTGATGCGCGAAGCTGCGGTGAACATCCAGCAGGCCAAGCACGACGTCATCGAGTTCATCGAATCGCCATGGAATCACGAGCGCGTCAGTCAGATCCCGCGCCTGCTTGAGGAAATTGCAGGCGCATTGCGCATGCTCGGTCTTGGCGACGCTGCGCAGCTGATGACCGCGATCGTGCGTTTCGTGGAAGTCGAACTGATATCGCATCGCCGCGTGCCGACTGCGGAGCAGATGGACCAGCTTGCCGATGCGCTGGCAGCTATCGAGTACTACCTCGAAGCAACGCGTGAGCAGCGACGCAATCGCGACAAGATTCTGGATGTCGCTCGCGAAAGCCTTGCCGGATTAGGCTACTGGCCGTTGCCGCCGGAACCCGAACGGTTGGCGACTTCGCCCGTCGCTCCACCGAGCGAGGTCGAAGCAGCACATCAGCCGGCTCAGCAGGCTGCCGAGATGGACTTGCAGGCGGCGGCGAGTCTCGCCTATGGCAATGACGACGACACATCCGCAACCAGCTCTGCACCCATCAGCCACATTAAAACTCCGTCGACAACGCCCCCTGCCGTGGAGCCGGGAGCAGTCACTGGCGCGGATATCGCGGCTGACATCGCGGATGCGGTCGGTTCCCACCTCCCATCCATCGATCTGCTGCCGGGGCGCGATCTGGAGGATTTGGTGGTCGGTGAAGCGCATGCGCCATCGACGACGGTGCACGATCTGGATGGGCTGCGTCTCGTCGAGACCGGCGCGCCCGACGATGCCGGTTGGGTTGAAATCGAGGAAGAAGTCGAAGAGGAAGTTACCGGAGACGACAGTCCGGTCATTGGATTCCAGCACGTCGCAGGCGAGGAAATCGATGACGATATTCGCGAAGTTTTCGTGGAGGAAGTCGAGGACGAGATCGCGAACCTGCGTCAGCAGGTTCCACTGTGGAAGCGCAATGTCGACAATCTCGACGAGCTCAAACCGATCCGCCGCTCGTTCCACACGCTGAAAGGCTCCGGTCGTCTCGTAGGCGCGCTCGCCTTGGGCGAGTTCAGCTGGAAAGTCGAGAGCCTTCTCAACCGCATCCTCGAGCGAACCCTTGCACCAAGCGCTGCCGTAGTTGCGCTGGTCGACCACGCGCTCGCTGCGATTCCCGTGTTGCTCGCGGCCTTGCGCGGCCATCCATCCGGCAGCGCGAACATCAACGGCATCATCGAAACCGCCGATCGACTCGTTGCCGGCGAAGAGGCATGGGTTCCCGAGCATTCCGTGGCGACTCGAATGGTCCGACGCACGGTGCGCCGTCGCGTGCCCGCCGCTCAGCGCGAACTGCCTGCAATCCGAGCTGATATCAGCAATGCGGGCAGCCTCGCCGATCAGGTTGACCTCGGCGCAACGCCCGGAGAGATCATTCCTGGGCCGCTACCCAATGTCGATCCCGTGTTGTTCGACATTCTCCAAAGTGAAGTCGCCGCGCACCTATCTGTAATCGACGACTACCTCTCACACGGCACACCCGAGGCGATCCCCGTCAGCGAGGAATTGCTGCGCGCGGTGCATACCTTGAACGGCGCGATCGCGATGGTCGACATTCCGTCGATCGGCAAGGTTTTGGCGCCGTTGGAAAACTACGTCAAGCGACTGCGTGGCGCAGGTGAAGCGCCAGATGCGGAGGGCGTTGCAGCCCTTCGCGAAACGTCCGCGCTGACGCGCGACGTCATGCAGCGTCTCACCGATCGCGCCCTGGAGTTGCCCGACTCCTCGGCGCTGGCTGAGCGTCTGGCGGTCTTGCGCGACACGTTGCCGGATGCGTCCCTGCATGCCTATGTGGGCGAGGACGCCGGTATCGGCCCCATGCTTGGCGTCGATCAAGAACAATCGGCCAGCGATGAAGTGCTGACGCTCGCGCCGAGCGGGCAGGCTGATCTCACTGCCGACTGGGTAGCGCGGTCTGGCCACGCGGCCAGTGCCCCACACGCCGGGCTCGGCGCGACGATGCCTGCGGACCTGGCTGCTGCGCTCGCTGATTTCGACCTGGCTGCCGACCAGCGCCCAGCGGAAGCGCCGAACAACCCTGATGCGACGATTGAACCGGATTTCGAGGAATTCGCCGCCCTGCTCGAGCCGATCGCTCTCGAACCATCCGCGACCGAGGCGCTCGATTACGGCGATACGTTGCTCGCGACCGAATCGCCAGACGCATTCGATGTCGAGGAAATCGTCATCGAGGACCTATCACCGCTGCCAGCGCCACTGGAAGAGTTCGCAGTCAACCTTGACGCGCCCATACCCGGCCACGTCGAGGAAGGTTCACTTGAATTTGAAGTTCCCGGGGTCGATGACCTGGTCGATAGCGCTCCTGCACTAACGCTCGAAGCCGTTCAGGCAGACCTGCCATCGCCGGCCGTTCACACTTCGCCGATCCTGCTCAGCGGCAAACAGGCGCCGCCAATTGCCGACGATCCGCAGCCGGAGGGTCCGCTTGAAATTGGCGACATCGACGATGACCTGCTCGACACATTCGTGCAGGAAGGCGCTGACATCCTCGACCATTCCGATTCGCTGGTCGCAAAGCTGCGCGAAGCGCCGCACGATCGCTCGGTCATCGTCGGACTGCAGCGTGATCTGCATACGCTCAAGGGCGGCGCTGGTATGGCTGGCATCGCGCCGGTCAGCGATCTCAGTCATGCGATGGAGTCGCTGGTCGATGCCGTCAGCGATGGCCGTCTCGCGATCGACCGGGTCGCGGTAGAGTCGCTCGAGCGTGGTTTCGACCGCCTCCACGGACTTGTACAACGCGTCGCCCAGCGTCGCGCCATTGCGATGCCGGTCAACGCAATCGCGCGTTTCGAGAGCCTTATCGCTGGCGAAACATTGACGGCAGAGCCGGTTGTTGCGCCGGATGAAGTCGCGACGATCGCGACGGTTGGAGCAGCGGTCGTCGATGGATCGACGTCGACACCGGAAAGCGTTGCTGCCGGCAAGCCCGAGGGGGCCCGTCCGGCACCACGCCACCTGACGGCAATGGATCATGAAGAGGTTCCGCACGCGCCGCAGGAAATGATCCGCGTGCGTTCGGACCTGCTCGACTCACTGGTCAATTACGCCGGCGAAGTATCTATTTACCGTTCGCGCCTCGAACAGCAAATTGCCACGTTCCGCTTCAACCTCGTCGAATTCGATCAGACCGTGGCGCGCTTGCGCGAACAGTTGCGCAAGCTGGAAATCGAAACCGAAGCGCAGATCATTGCGCGCTTCCAGCGCGAACAGCAGGACACCGGAGTCGGCGCCTTCGATCCGCTCGAACTGGACCGGTTCTCGCAGCTGCAGCAGCTGTCACGCGCTCTGGGCGAGTCGGTATCGGATCTGGTGTCGATTCAGGGCCTGCTCGAGGAACAGACGCGCCAGTCCGAAACCCTGCTGCTGCAGCAGTCGCGCGTCAACTCCGATTTGCAGGAAGGCCTCATGCGCACGCGCATGGTGCCGTTCGATTCGCTCGTGCCGAACCTGCGCCGCACCTTGCGCCAGGCAGCTCAGGAGCTGGGCAAGCGTGCCCAGCTGAAGGTCGATGGCGCACACGGCGAAATGGACCGTAACTTGCTTGAGCGCATGAAAGCGCCGTTCGAGCACATGCTGCGCAATGCGCTGGCGCACGGCATCGAGAAGCCCGATGACCGCGTTGCCGCCGGCAAACCCGCTGAAGGCACGGTCAATATCGCGGTAAGCCGCGAGTCTACTGAAGTGGTGCTGCGCGTCTCCGACGATGGTCGCGGCATGGACCGCGAAGCGATCCGTCGCCAAGCGATCGAACGTGGCTTGCTCAAACCCGAGGTGCAGCTGTCTGACCGCGATCTATACAGCTTCGTCCTGGAAAGCGGCTTCTCCACCGCGCGCGAATTGACTCAGCTGTCCGGTCGTGGCGTCGGCATGGACGTCGTCCACAACGAAATCAAGCAGCTCGGTGGTTCCCTCGTTATCGATTCGACGCCGGGCAAGGGCGTGAATTTCACGATCCGACTGCCATTCACGCTGGCGGTGACGCAGGCGATCCTGGTCAAGCTTGGTGAGAGCAGCTACGCGATTCCGATGTCGTCGGTGCAGGGCGTTGCGCGTATCGCGCACGACGACCTCGATCGCCGCCTTGCCGCAGGCAATCCCAAGCACAACTATGGTGGTGAGGAATACACGATCTATGACCTCGCGCAGCTGATCGGTGTGCCACGTGGGCGAGCCATCGCCGAGGAAACTCAGGTACCGCTGTTGATGACGCGTACCGGCGATCAGCGTGCCGCCGTTCGCATCGACGGCGTGGTGGGTTCGCGCGAAGTCGTGGTCAAGTCGGTCGGTCCACAGGTCAGTTCAGTGCCGGGCATCTTCGGTGCGACCATCATGGGTGACGGCGCCGTCGTGATCATTATCGATCTCGCTCCGCTGGTGCGCCGCTTGGCGGCGTTGCGCGCTCGCATCGAAGCGGGCAGCACCGAGGAGATGCCGTCCTACATGGCGGTCGCTCCGGTGCATGAGCCGGAAACGCGGCAGAAACCGCTGGTCATGGTCGTCGACGACTCGATCACGATGCGCAAGGTCACGACCCGCGTTCTCGAACGCGCAGACTTCGACGTGATCACTGCAAAGGACGGCCTCGATGCCCTCGAGAAACTGCAGGACACCGTGCCGGATTTGATGCTGCTCGACATCGAAATGCCGCGAATGGACGGCTACGAACTCGCCACCTACATGCGCAACGATTCGCGTATGCGCAAGGTGCCGATCATCATGATTACGTCGCGCACGGGTGAAAAGCATCGCCAGCGCGCCCTGGAAATCGGCGTTGAGCGCTATCTCGGCAAGCCTTACCAGGAAGACGATCTGCTTAAACAGGTACAGGAAGTCCTGAGGCGTGAACGTGTCTAGCAATGAATCCAGTGTCTCCGTCGCCTTGCTGTACGAAACGCGCGAGCGTGGTGAGCAGCTGCGCGACATCCTGAACTCGTTTGGTGCGCCGGTGGTTTACGAGGCGCTTGCGAGTGCGCTTGACCGCGAGGCGCTGGAGCGCTCGCAAGCCAACGTGGTGGTAGTCAACCTTGACGCACAGAACGACCCTGAGCTCGACGGCGTATACGATCTGCTCGACGACGCGCGCTATCGCGTCGTGTTCAACGAAAGCGAAGTCTCGAGTGCACTCTCGGGTTCCGATTATGCGCGCTGGGTGCGCCATCTCGCTGCCAAGGTGCTGGGGGCCGATGTCGATCCGCCGCGTCCTGCTGGAGCTGAACCCGTTCCGACGCCGGTTGCGCCACCTGCGCAGCCGGCACCGATCGCGCCGGTCGCCGTTCCGACATCTGCAGAGGCAATGCCGATCGCCAACGCGGCGCGGGCGGACGAATCGGATGACTTTGCATTTGCTGTCGGCAACGAACCCTCCACTCCACCGGCAGCCGAATTTGATTCTGCAGCGACTGACTTGATGGATTTCGAAGACCTCATCGAAATGCCGGATGTGGCGCCTCGCGCGCCGGACGAAGGCGCTGGAGCAGCGGCCTACCAGCCAACTTCACTCTCCAGCGCGTTCGAAATCGACTTCGACGACGATGCGGGTGAATTTGCAAGCAACGCCTCCACTCAGGGGACGCACGCGCAAGAGTTCGCGGACGTACCTCTGCTGAACGAGCCTGGGGTTGAATCGCTCGATCCGGATCTGACGTCGACGCCGGTTCCGCAGACATCTGCGCATGATCTCGATCTGGACTTCGATCTCGATATGGATTCCGATGTCCATGCGGCCGTACCAGTCGCGCTCGGCTTAGAGCCAGCCGCCGAGGCGACGTCGCCGGTTACGGTCGCACCAGCTGCCTGGTCGCTGGAGGACGTGCTCGACGGCGCCGAACTGCCGAAGGAAGTGCCTACCGGCAGAGCTGATTTTGGTATCGAGAGGCTGCGCGCGGAGGAGTTTCTCGCTCCCGAGGGTGGCGACGAAACGGCAATGGAATTTGCTCCCTCTACAGGCGGGCTCTCATTCGAATTGATTCCTCTCGAAGAAGCCGTCGTGCCGCGCGCCGTAGAGGCGCAGCCCCACGAAAACTGGCTCGATCCAGATGCTGTGGTCGTGCCGAAAGCGAAAATTCTAAAGGTATGGGTGCTTGGCGCGTCCATCGGCGGCCCCGAGGCCGTGCGCGAGTTCCTCTCTGGAATTCCGCGCGACTATCCTGCGTTGTTCCTGTTAGCGCAGCATCTGGGCGACGAATTCGTCGGCATGATGACGAACCAGCTCATGCAGGCCACCAAGCTGACCGTTCGTTCACCCTCGCATGGGGAGCGTGTCGCGCATGGCGACGTCATCGTTGTGCCCAATTCCCATCGCCTGCGGGTCGACCCCGAAGGCGTCGTCACGCTGGAGCGCAATGCGGGCACGAGCGCATTCAGCCCGTCGATCGACCGCGTGCTTCAGGATGTCGCCGAGAGGTTTGGCGCCAAAGCCGGCGCGATCATTTTTTCGGGCATGTCGAGCGACGCGGCCGAAGGCTGTCGCTATCTGGCTGAACAAGGTGGCGAAGTCTACGCGCAACGACCCGACACCTGTGTGGTCAGCTCAATGATCGACGGCGTGTGCGAGACGGGAATCGTCAGCTTTCTCGGTTCGCCACAGGAGCTGGCCGAGAAATTGCTTGAGACAAAAGCATGAGAAATTCGATGAGTGTCAGCAGGGGGGGAATCTGACGATGGCCGAACTACCGCGCGAAATCCGAGGCGTCATGGTGCCGGTCACCGATGGCCGCCTGCTGCTGCCGAATGCAACCGTGGCTGAGGTCATCAGCTACACGAAACCGGAGCCGGTCGCCAATGCACCGGCATGGCTGCTCGGTCGACTGGCTTGGCGCGGCTGGCGTCTGCCGCTGTTCTCGTTCCCGATGCTGGTCGGCCAGCTTGAAGACGAGAGCCGGACCAACGCGCGCGTCGCGGTGCTCAAGGCACTTGGCGGCAACGCTGGCATGCCGTTCATCGCGCTGCTCGCGCAAGGTTTCCCGCGCCTCACCACGATTACCCAGGAATTGCTGATTCCGACGTCCGACCAGCATCAGTTCGCTCCCGGTGTTCGCGCGGAAGTGCTGGTGCGCGATGATCGCGCGACGATTCCGGATCTCGATGTCATTGAAGACATGGTTGCGCGCGCGCTGGCGGCGTAAAGCGGCGGGAGAAGATCGGCACCGACAACCCGGTTGTAATGGCATCAGACGCACGCCGGATCTCAGCCAACCCAACGGTTTGTGGACTCTACAGGCGAATGCGATGTTCCAGTGGGGCATGACCACGGCGGCCGTTGCGATGGCGAGATCGCCGCAAACATATATTTGCGCTGGTGGGATTCCCGCGCCAAATTTTCCGACCGATCAGTCGCCTTGTCCAGCGCTGACGAATTTCCGCATGAGCGCACTGCTCGCCGCGATGTCGTGCCAGCAACGTTGCTGACGGTCGATCAGACACCAGAAAAATCCCGCGCCGAAAGCAGCGAGCGACACGACTGCGACGGCAAAGCGCAATAGCGCTCGAGGCCATGGCAGCGCGCCGCCATCGCTGGCGACCACACGCAGGTGCCATGCGCGCATGCCGATGGTCTGTCCACCGCGCGACCACGAAACCACGAAGTACGCCGTGCTGACGCAAAGCAGCGTTGCTCGCAACGCGATTTGATACGCGAAGGGCGGATGTGCGACATCGACGCGACCGCGCGCGACCAGCAAGAACAATCCTGCGCTCAGCATCCAGAGGGCGATCAGTGGGAACAGGTCGTAGACCGCAGCGGCGATGCGCAGCCAAAGGGAAGCGGGTTTCAAAGAAGGCATCGAAGTGAAATTCAGTGGCGGTAGCTAGGGTCACGCTTTAGGCTCTCCTGTGCAAGCGCGCAACCCCATGCGTGCAATCCGATGGAGCGAGTGGCTGTGACGGCAGAGTCGACACCGCGTGGCGCGCGGACATCGCGCGTGCAGTCGCAGGGCGATCGGGCGCAGTTGCCGACGTTGTCGGCACAGGATGCCGAGCTGATTGCATTC
>JBDSNK010000143.1:0-8435 GCA_039915385.1 Dokdonella sp. | reverse complement strand
GTAGGAGCGGCTTCAGCCGCGACGCTATTCGGCCGACCATCGATGGGCGGCGGAGGCGTCCTGCCATCACGCAGCGCTTCCGCATTCGCGATCTGGTTCTTCACGCTGTCCGCAACATCCGAAGTGGCATCGAGCAAAGGCAGCAAGGCCTTCCAGCGCGCGATAGCGGCATCGTAATGTTTCAACTGATAGTCGCTGATGCCAAGCAGCCACAGCGCGCGCTGGTTCTGCGCATCGGTCTTCAGTACGCCTTCGAGCAGGGTGCGCGATTCGCCTTCGATCCGATGGCCGGGCGCGAGCAAGGCCATCGCCTGCGCATACTCGACGGTAACCGCGGGATTGTCTTTCGCCAGTTCATGCGCATGCTTGAACGCGTCAAGTGACTCCGCTCCGCGGTTCGTCGCCTGGTACGCACGAGCCAGCAGGCCCCAGCCTTCGACATCGTCCGGACGCTCCTTGAGCCGATTTGCGAGCAGGCTGATCGCCTGCACCATCTCCGGACCATGCCCCGCATCTGCAGACGGCTCACTGCGAGTGACCAGATTGGCAGGGTCCAGCGCCTGTGGCGCGCCGACCAGTCGATACAGAAGCATTGCCGATGCCGGCAATAGCAGCGTGACCAGGAGTAACGTAGCGAACGCGGTTTTTGATGGGGCAACGCTTGTGCTACTGGAGGTTGCCGCGTTTGCATTCGCCTGAAGCGCGACGCGTTTCGTCGTGTACTCGTCAGCGTCGATGACGCCCGCAGCGAGCGCTTCATCAAGCGCACGCTGGCGCCGCGCCGTATCGCCTATGCGAGCGCCGCGTCGATGACGCAACAGCGGCACGAGCACGAACGCAAGTGCTGCGGCGATCATGAGCGCCGCGATCGGAAGGAACATTGCCATTACCAGTCGTCCTCGACGTCGCTTGTTGGGCGCGCGCTGGCGCTGGTGGTTTTGATTGCGCGCTTGCGCACGGTGACGAAGACCACGGCGCCGCCGGCGACGAGCGCGAGCAGCGGACCGAACCAGAGCAACCAGGTGCCCCCGCGCAAGGGTGGGTCGTACAACACGAAATCGCTGTAGCGCGCGGTGAGCCAGGATTTGATTTCGTCGTCACTCTTGCCGGCTTGCATTTGCTCGAACACATCGCGACGCAGATCCGCGGCGAGTGGAGCACCGGAATCGCTGAGGCTTTCGTTCTGGCAGACGAGGCAGCGAAGCTGCTTTGCCAGTGTCTGGAAGCGGAGTTCTTCGGCGTGGTTCTTGAACGGAAGTGGATCGACGGTGGCGTACGCGAATGACCAAAGCACGGTGAGGATCATGCAAACCATCCCCACCCAAACCCCTCGCGCATCCCTGCGCTCGCAAGCCCGGTCTGCACATCCCTGTGCAGCCGTTCGCCGGCGCGCGGCATGCCGCGCGAAAGCCCGGCTCACCCCCTTGAAGGGGAGGGCTTTACAGAGTTCGTTAATGCGGCGCTTCATCGCGCCCCCTTCTGCATCGCGGCGATCCGCGGCAACAGTTCGGTGGCGATGACCTGGGGCGTGATCGGGCTGATGTACTTGTAGCGCACGATGCCCTTGGCGTCGACAAGGAAGCTTTCGGGTGCGCCTGTCACGCCGAAGTCGATCGCGACTTCGCCGGGCAGGTCCGCGATGATCACGTCGTACGGATCACCGAACTGCGCGATCCAGCGTTGACCGTCGGCGGGCTCATCGCGGTAGTCGAAGCCGACCAGCTTGATGCCCAGGCGCTTGCCTTCCTGCATGAGGATCGGATGTTCGTCGCGACAGGCGAAGCACCAACTCGCAAACACGTTGAGCAGATAGGGCTGGCCGGCGAGGTCCTTGCTGTCGAGTCGTTTCGTCGGATCGTTGAGCAGCGGCAGCGAGAACGCAGGTGCCGGTTTGCCGATCAACGGCGACGGCACTTCGCGCAGGTCATGCGTGCCGCTCCACCAGATACCGAAGCCGAGCAGGGCGAGCACCAGTACGAAGCCTGCGAACGGCAGCAGTCGCGCGTTCATGGGTGATCACTCCTCGTGCGAGGGGTTGGATTGGTCGCGGACATGTTGGCTAACACCATCCCCCTCCCGACCTCCCCCTTGAAGGGGGAGGAGAACAGCAAGCTCCTCATGCAAAGCCCTCCCCTTCAAGGGGGTGAGGAGGCGCGCTTGCGGACCACTGGTCCGCGCGCCGATGAACGCCCGAAGGCTGAGCCTGAGGGCCGGGGGAGTTGGGTGGGGATGGTGTTGGACGCGCGTCACGCGCCACGCTCGCGTCGTCTTTGGCGTTGGTTGCAGGGACGGGCAGCGCACGAAACCGCCGATCGGCCGCCGCAATGAATCCGCCCAGCATCATGAATAACGCACCCAGCCAGATCCAGCGAACAAACGGTTTCACGTACACGCGCACGGCCCACGCACCGTCGTCACCCACCGGTTCGCCGAGCGCGACGTAGATGTCGCGGAACAGACTCGGATCGATCGCCGATTCGGTCTGCGCTTGCTGGTTGCGCGCATAAATGCGTTTCTGCGGATGCAGGCTCGCGACAATGACACCATCCTTGAGTACGCTCAGTGTGCCTTGCTGTGCGGTGAAGTTCGGACCTTGCGCCTGGGTGACGCCGTCGAAGCGGAAACTCAGCGCGCCGATCTCGATGGTCTGGTTGGGAGCGAGGCGCACATCCTTTTCAACGCTGGTCGCCTCGACGATCAGCACGCCGGCAATGAACACCGCGACACCGAAGTGCGCGCAGATCATGCCGATCATTTCCGGCGTGTAGCGCCTGCCGCGCGGCGCGTTGCGCCAGCGCGAAATCGCGTACAGCACGATGCCGATGCCGACCCAAAGCGATGCGGCGACACCCAGGAGCGCTTTCCACGGCAGGTCGCGTGCAACGAGCCACGTTGCCGCGGTTGCGATGAGGGCGACGATCAAGGCCGGGCGCAACGCTTTCGCGGCAGTGCGAAGATTGCCGGCGCGCCAGCGCAACATCGGCCCGAACGGCATCATCAACACGACCGGCATCATCAACAGCACGAACATGAAGCCGAAGTAGGGTGGCCCCACCGAAATGCGCCCGAGGTTGAACGCGTCGCCGAGCATCGGATACAGCGTGCCTAGCAGGACCATGGCGGCTGCGCAGGTAAACATCAGGTTGTTGATCAGCAACGCGGTGTCACGCGATACGGCAGCGAACGGCTCGCCGCCGGAAACCTTCGGCGCGCGCACCGCGTACAACAGCAGCGAGCCGCCAATCACGATGGCGAGAAAGGTCAGGATGAACAAGCCGCGCTTCGGATCGCTTGCAAACGAGTGCACGCTGGTCAGCACGCCGGAGCGCACCAGGAACGTGCCGAGCAGGGACAGCGAGAACGCGAGGATCGCGAGCAGCAAAGTCCAGGCGCGGAACGAGCCGCGTTTTTCGGTGACGGCTTGCGAGTGGATCAACGCGGTGCCGACCAGCCACGGCATGAAGGACGCGTTCTCGACGGGATCCCAGAACCACCAGCCACCCCAGCCGAGTTCGTAGTACGCCCACCACGAACCTAGCGCGATTCCTAGAGTGAGGAAGCCCCAGGCGACGTTGGTCCACGGGCGCGCCCAGCGCACCCAGCGCACATCGAGTTCACCTCCGAGCAAGGCGGCGATCGCGAACGAGAACGCGACCGAGAAGCCGACATAGCCGGTGTAGAGCATCGGCGGATGCATGATCAGGCCGGGGTCCTGCAATACCGGATTGAGATCGTTGCCATCCAGCGGTATCGGCAGCTCGCGCAGGAATGGATTGGAGGTGAGTACGGTGAACAGCAGGAAGCCGAAGCTGATGAAGCCGAGCACGCCAAGCACGCGTGCGATGAATTCATCCGGCAGCCGACGCGAGAACGCGGCGACGGCGACCGTCCACATATTGAGGATCAGCACCCACAGCAGCAACGAACCTTCGTGTGCACCCCAGACCGCGGAAAACCGGTAGTACCAGGGCAACAGCGAGTTGGAATTTTCGGCGACGTAGCGCACCGAAAAATCCTGCGTGATGAAAGCGTAGGTCAGCATCGCGAACGCGAGTACGACGAAGACGGCTTGTCCGGCAACCGCGGGTCGCGCGACAGCGATCAACGCGCGGTTGCCCATTTGTGCGCCAAGTATCGGCAACACGCACTGCGCGAGTGAAAGCAGCAGCGCAAGGATCAGTGCGAACTGGCCAAGCTCGGGGATCACGGGCTGCCTCCGGCGGGTGTCGCCGCATCGGCATGCTCGAGGTGCGCCTGCTTCGCCTTCGCGATGGCGTCCGCGACTTCCTTCGGCATATAGGTCTCGTCGTGTTTGGCCAGCACTTCGGTCGCCGCGAAGTGGCCGTTGCGCAAGTTGCCGGTGGCGACGATGCTCTGGCCTTCGCGGAACAAGTCGGGGAGGATGCCGGTGTATTCCACCGGCATTTCCTTGAAGCGATCGGTGACGATGAAGTCGACTTTGAGTGAGTCGCTCGCGCGCTTGACCGATTTCTCCAGCACAACGCCGCCTAGCTTGAACGCGGCGGCGGCGGGCGCTTCGCCTGCTTCGATTTCGCTTGGCGAAAAGAGGTAGGTCATGTTCTGCTGCAAGGCGAGCACCGTCAGGCCGCCAGCAACGGCAACGGCGGCGAGCACGAGCGAGATCACGATCAAGCGACGCTTGCGGGTCGGCGTCATGGCTTGGCCTCGCGCGCTTCGCGGCGCTTCAGGCGACCGCGGATGTCGGCGAGCAGGCGCTTGCGCTGCGCCAGCGGAGCGAGTGCTTCCAGTGCGAGCACGATGAAAAATACGGCGTACGCGGTCCAGATGTAGGCGCCATAGCCGCCCATCGCGAAAAAGTTGTTCATGCGCGTGTTCCTTCCGCGAGTGCGATGGTGCGCACCCAATCCTTGCCGCCGTCGAGTTCGAGCAGGCCGACACGCGTGCGCACGAGCATGCTGCCGAAGAACCACAGATGCGTCGCGAGCGCCATCGTCAGCAATGGCCACAACATGCCGGAATCGATTTTCGATGGACCCATGAGGCGCACGGTCTGACCCTGGTGCAGCGTATTCCACCAGTTCACCGAGAAATGGATGATCGGCAGGTTGATCACGCCGATCAATGCGAGGAAACCGGCTGCGCGCGCAGCCTGTCGACGATCTTCGATCGCGGCATGCAAGCCGATCACGCCGAAATACAGGAACAGCAGAAACAGCTCAGAGGTCAGTCGTGCATCCCAGGTCCACCAGGTACCCCACATCGGCTTGCCCCAGATCGAACCGGTAACAAGGGTGACGAAAGTGAACGCAGCACCTGCCGGCGCACTCGCCATTGCCAGCACTTCACTGAGCTTGATGCGCCATACCAGCGCGACGAAAGCATTCGCAGCCATGAACAGATACGCAAACAGACCCATCCACGCGCACGGGACATGGATGAAGATGATGCGATAGGCATCACCTTGCTGGTAGTCACGTGGCGCCAGTACGAGGCCGCCGTACAGCGCGACGATGCCGAGCACGAGCGCGAGACCGTAGCACCACGGCGCGATCTTGCCGGCGACGTGGTAGGCGGTCGGCGGCGCGCCGAATTTGTGGAACCAGAGGAGGAGTGGATTCATGTCGAGCGAAAGTTGTGAAGCGGGATCTTGCGGTTCATCCAGAAGCAGTCAGCACAGGCGCGGCGAAGGAATACCGCAACCATAATACGAACGGACAAATTCGTGTTGGGCGTCTGCATGAACACTCCCGGCGCCAAGGGTCAGCTCAGGGAAATCCTGAGCGCTGCGGCGCAGGCGAAAGGCGCGAGTACCAGAGCGAGCACCAGCGCCGCACCCAGCCACAGCAGTGGCGCAAGAAAAGGCAGACCTGCCTGAGCCGCATTGCAGGCACCTGCGCCGAAGATCAACACCGGCACGTACAACGGCAGAACGAGCAACGCGACCAGCATGCCGGAACGGTGCATGCCGACCGTGAGCGCGACGCACACGGCACCCAGCAGACTCAGCAATGGCGTTGCGAGTAGCAGCGCGGCCGGCAGCACCCAGCGCACCGGTTCGGCGATATGCAGCAGCTCGCCGAGTAGCGGCGCGATCAGGATCAGCGGCAAGGCAGTGGTCAGCCAGTGCACGGCAATCTTGCAAGCGAGCAGCAGTGACAGGGGATGCGGCGACAGCACCAATTGCTCCAGCGAACCATCCTCGTAGTCACTGCGGAACAACGTATCGAGCGCGAGCAGGCCCGCCAGCAGCAATGCGACGAAGACCACACCAGCGGCAATTCGCCGCAGGTTGTCGGGCTCCGGCCCGAGTGCGAGCGGGAACAACGAGACCACGATCAGCGCGAAAAGGATCGGATTCAGCGCGTCGCCGCGTCGGCGCCAGACCAGGGTAAGGTCGCGACGGATCAGTGCAGCGCAGGCAGCGGAGGTCGAGCCCGGCTTCATGGCGCGCTCGTTCCTGTTGCCGAAGGTGATGCTGTTGCTGTTGCTGTTGCTGTTCCTGTTCCTGTTCCTGCTCCTGCCCCTGCTTCTGCTTCTGCTTCTGCTTCTGCTCCTGTTCCTGTAGGAGCGGCTTCAGCCGCGATGCCATTGCTTGCACTGCTGACACCCAGGGCATCGTGGCTGAAGCCGCTCCTGCTTTGCTCAGAGGGTCGCAGTGGAATCCGCCGCGGCGTGCCGGACGTGTACGCATACGCGCCATGCGAGGTAATCAATGCGCCGCCGCCACGATTCGCATGGTTTTCGAGCAGGCGATTGACCAGCTTGATGCCGTCGAGATCGAGATTGGCGTACGGCTCATCGAGCAGCCACAAGCCAACCGGTGCCAGCAACACGCGCGCCAGTGCGACACGCTTTTTCTGTCCCGCGGATAGTTGTCGCGTTGGCACGTCCGCATAACCCTCAAGACCAACGCCCGCGAGTGCGGTCGCAGGCGAAATGCCTTTGCGCACGCCGTGCAAGCCTGCACTGAAGCGCAGGTTTTCCAGCGCAGTCAATTCCGGCTTCAGCCCCGATTGATGGCTGAGCAGCGCGACCTGCGGTGACAGCCGCGCCAGCGTCAACGGCTCTCCGTTCAAGCGGATCTCGCCGGAAGTCGGCGCGAGCAGGCCCGACAGAACGCGCAACAGGGTGCTCTTGCCGGCGCCGTTGTCGCCTTCGATCAGGACGACTTCACCTGCGTGCAGCGAGAAATCGAGCGGCCCGAAGATCGGCTCGTCGTTGCGCGCGAACGCGAGCGCATGCGCTTCGAGCAGGGCGGGGCGGTCGTGGAGATCGGAAGGGGACATGCCGCGCGCATGCTAGCGGCATGTGCGCGGCAACACCATGCGTGGGTCGCGACTACGGGTGCGTCTGGAACCCATCGGCAAAGATGAGGTCCGACTGGAGCCGCGTGATGACGCCGTCGAAGTCGGAAACGACCGAGGTGTTGTCGACCGAACTGCCAATGATGACTGGTTGCGCGCCATCGAAGCGCACCCCTCTAAAACCGGTGTAGTTGCTCGGGGAACTCCCTGTCGTCGGCGCGACGTACACGTAGCTGCCGCCGATTCCGAATCCGCTGTCGGGGCTGCCGTCAGGGTTGAGCCGCGTCACCAGGCCGGCATAGGTCCAGACATTTCCGGTCGGTTCGTCGAAAGAATCGATGGGCGCGCGGCTCACGGTCATGCTCGACGTGCCGCCGACCAGCACGATGCGGCCGTCGCTTCTCAGCGCGGCCGACTCACAGGCGGCGCTCGACGTATTGCCGACATAGCGGTTGGGACGGCTCGGAATCGCACTGCCGACGAAGCTCGAGTCCCGGGTCAGCGTCGTGTACTGGTTTGAGGCGTTGGTCCCCACCGTTATACGCGTCGCGGCGAATTTTCCGCTGGCCGTTCCGACCAGCAGGATCGTGGTTGGGTCGACCAGGACCGCATCGGTGACGCCGTCGTATAAAGAGCCGCCCGGCCCCGGTTCATCGATCGGAAACGTCGCCGAACCGACGAAGCTCGCCCAGGGCGAGCCCGAGGGCGTCAGGATGCGCGCAGCGAAATCGGTATCCGTGGACGAAAACACCGACGTACCGGCGATGACGTAGTAGCCGCCGGCGATGCGCAGGATTCGGCTTGCATAGGTGGCTGTGTTGACAACGAACTGGCCGTCCGTGCCGCGACGACCACCGGCGCCGTCGTCGATGTCGCCGAAAGTGGAATCGATCGAACCGTCCATATTCAGGCGCACGACACCGAAGCGGCGTTCCGAATTGCCGAGATCGAGGCTGCCGGCGACGACAATGCGACCGTCGGGATCAGCGAGTACCGAGGTCGGCGCGTCATTGATGTCGACACCGCTGACGTCGAAGCCGAATGACGTGCCACCGTCGCCGGCGAAGCTGGTGTCGTCGCTGCCGTCCGCATGGAAGCGGACCACGCCGAAATCGCTAAGGCCGCCCTGTCCAGGCGTGGCGCCGACGA